>JADGEP010000301.1 GCA_016744275.1 Candidatus Krumholzibacteriia bacterium
GGGTCACAAGGTGACGGTATTTGAAGCGTTGCACAAACCCGGTGGTGTGCTGTTCTACGGCATCCCTGAGTTCCGCATGCCCAAGGCCATTCTCATGCGCGAAATCGATGGCATGAAAGAGATGGGCGTCGAGTTTGTCATGAACTATCCGGTGGGCAAGGCCGAGCCCCTCGATTCGATTCGCGAACGTTTTGACGCGGTGTTCATCGGCACCGGCGCAGGTCTGCCCTGGTTCCTGGGAATACCGGGCGAGAATCTCAACGGTGTTTACAGCGCCAACGAGTTTTTGACGCGGGTGAATTTGATGGGCGGCTACAAATTCCCAGGCGGGGCCGATACGCCGGTCAAGAAAATCAAACGCATCGCCGTCATCGGTGCCGGCAACACCGCCATGGACAGCGCGCGCACGGCCAAGCGCCTGCAGCCCGAAGTGGTCTACCTGGTGTATCGTCGCAGCCGGCTGGAGATGCCCGCGCGTATCGAAGAAATCCACCACGCCGAAGAAGAAGGCATCGACTTCAACCTGCTGCACTCCCCCATCGAGATCATCGATGACGGCAAGGGTGCGGTGGGCGCGATCCGTTGCCAGGAGATGGAACTGGGTGAGCCCGATGACAGTGGTCGCCGGCGCCCGGTTCCCATCGAAGGCAAGATCCGAGACTTTGCCGTCGACACCGTGGTGATCTCCATTGGCCAGGGCCCGAACCCGCTGTTGTCAGCCGATTGCCCCGAGTTGGCCCGCGATGAAGGGCGCGGCACCGTGGTGATCAATGACGTGGCGCAGACGAGTTTCGAAAATGTCTTTGCCGGCGGCGACATCGTCACCGGTGGGGCGACCGTGATTCTGGCCATGGGCCAGGGCCGGGTTGCCGCAGACGCCATGCACCGGTATTTGACGACTGGTGATGCGGCGGACAAAGGAGACGAAAACAGTGAAGTTTGCCCAAACTTGACTTAGTTTCGTATACTGACGTGGGATCTGATCCCGCATTTCCGAACGGGCCTGCATCCCGGGAGGAATAAAACACCCCTCCGGCTTTGGCCGCGAGGGGTGTTTGTCTTGTTGCGCAATTGTCCCGGCGTCGGGTCATCCGAATTTCGCAACCAACCCCGCCAACACCGCCGGATACAATTCACACTCGGCGGCAAAGACCCGTGCCGCCAAAGTCTGCACATCGTCATCGGAACGAACCGGAACCCGTTGCTGCCCCAGGATTTTCCCGTTGTCATAGACATCATCCACCAGATGCACCGTGCATCCGGTTTCCTTTTCACCCGCCGCCAGAACCGCCCGGTGCACGCGATCACCGTAGTACCCCTTGCCCCCATATTGAGGCAATAGCGCCGGATGAATATTCACCACCGGGCCCGTGAATCCCTGGGGTTTGATGTAGTAGCTGAGATACCCCGCCAGCACGATCAGGTCCGGGGCCAGGGGCGCCAGCCAGGCGTTGATCGCTTCGTTGTGGGCGGCCGGGTTCGGATAGTCCTTGCGCCGGAAGGCTGACGCAGGCACGCCCCGATCGCAGGCGACATCCAGGCCACGGACGCCGGGCTTGCTGCTGACCACCGCTGCGATCTCCAGGTTCAGTTGGCCCGCATCAATTGTGGCGAAAAAGTTTTCCAGGGTGCGACCGCTGCCCGAGAGCAATACGGCCGCTTTCACGACGCCGGACATGGTTTCACCTTTCCTGTGGCGGTTGGGGAGAGTCGGCCATCTCTGCTGAAAGTCGATTCAGCACTTTCCGGTGAGCGGCAAAGGCGATGGGCTCAGGCAAATCGTCCAGGGCGAAAAACTCGGCCTCGGCCGCGTCGTCGCCGGCCTGCAACCGCCCCCCGGTTTCTTCGGCCCGGTAGAAGATCACCAGCACCGGAATATCCGGCGGCAGGATGCCCGACTCCACGGCGTACAAGGAAGTCAGCCGCACCTCCAGGCCCGTTTCTTCCTGCGCCTCCCGTCGCGCCGTCAGTTGCACATCTTCATCCCACTCCATGAAACCTGTGGGCAAACACCACTGGCCCTGTTTGGGCGCGAACTTGCGCTTGACCAGACACACCCGGTGACCGCGCATCACAATCACCCCGGCTCCGGGTGCCGGATTCAGGTATTGGACAAAACCGCAGTCCGGGCACACCGGTCGTTCCAACCCGCCTTCCATTTGCCGGATCATGGCCGCGCGGCAATGGGGACAATGGGCAAATACATGGCGGTTGGTATTCACGATGACTTGACCTCGACCGGGCCCAGGGCCGCCAGCAGGAACCACAGCATCAGCCATCCAAACAGCGGCCAGGCCCCCAGTTTCACAAACAACGTCCGGCCATCACCGGGCATGATTTCGGCCCGCACGATGCCGCGCCGGCCCAATTCCAAACTGTCCAGGATGCGCCCCTCGTGGTCGGCAATAAAACTGATGCCATTGTTGGCGCACCGGATGACAGGCACGCCACACTCAACGGCCCGCAAGCGCGCCAGCCAGGCGTGTTGGCGTGGCCCAGCGGACTTGCCGAACCAGCCGTCGTTGGTGATCACGACCAGGCATTGGCTGCCACGGCGCACCGAGTTTCGCGCCAGATGGCCAAAGACGGATTCGAAACACACCAGGCCGCTGATCCTAAATCCGCCCGGTTTCAAACCCACATTCAACGGCTGAGGCGGCGGGCCGGGCGTCCACTCGGCTTGTCCCACATCCACGCCTGCCAAAAACGGCAGCCAGGATTGAAACGGCATCGATTCGCCGATGGGCAACAGATGATGCTTGGCATACCGATCGCGCTGGGCCCCGCGCGGATCAAAGAGCCCCGACGAATTGTACGTGCGCACTTCGCCTTCAGGGTCGCGGTCCGCATCGGGAAAACCGGCAAACAGCCAGGCGCCCGAGGCGATAACGGTCTCGCGCATCCACTTCATCAACTCGGCGTCGTAGCGCACATAGGCCGGTAGGGAAGTTTCGGCCCAGACGATGAATTCGGCCCCTTGTTGACCCGCCTTCTGGCTCAGTTCACGGTAGGGGATTCGAGTCGAGTCCAGGCGGGCCTTGTTCCACTTGTCGGCCAATGCCACATCGGCCTGGATGGCCGCCACCGGCACCGGACCTGAGACAAAGCCCAGACTATCGGCCAGATGCGCATGGCTGGCCGGCGCTGCCGGTTGAAATTGAGACCCTCCGTAGAGGAAGATCCAGACCACGGCAGTTCCAGCGGCCAACAATGTGACTGGTCGCGCGCCCAGAATTTGGCCGCTGTCACCTTGGCGCCGAATCAGTAATCCGGCCGCCAGGGCCGCCACCATGGCCAACCCCGCTCCCACACCAATTTCACCCGAAGCCCGGGCCAGACCCAACAATGGCCCGCCGATGACCGACGATCCGCTCAGGCACCAGGCAAAGCCCAGTTCGCCCCGTGAGCGCAAAGCCTCCATGATCACCCACAGCACCGGCAAGATGAGCAGCGCGCGAGCTGGGCCCAGCCGAGCGCGCACCTGGCCGTGGGCCCATCCCAGTCCGAGGTAAAAAACACTGACATACAAGATGGCCGTCAAGGCCTGGATCGGCACCAGCACAGGGCTGGGAATGGATTTTGAAGGATCCAGCAGAAAGAGCCAATAGAGTGTGCTGAGTTGGTGGGTCAGACCGAAAAACCAAGCGGTGCGGCCGGGCTTTTGGGCGCCCAGCAGGGCCCAGAACAAGATCGCCATCGCCAACGGCACCAAGGCGCCGGTGCCGCCGTACGGAGGCAACCCGATTGTCATGACCAACCCTGCTGCCAGGGCGCTCCAGGTGCTCACTGCAGGTCCGGTGCGCCGCTGTCCCGGGTCGGGAGTATGTGTTGTGGTTTCCATGCTCGGCAAAATACCTGACCGGTGCGCCAGTGTCCAGCCGTGGACCAAAATCCCACAAATACTCCCTGATTCGACCGCGACCTGCTAGGATGGCTGTTCGGTCAGGGACTCGCCCTCTCACCGTCCGCTCCCGACAGGCGGCATATGACAGGTTCGACCAAGCGCTGGACAAACAGTCCCGTCGCCATCTTCTGGGTGGTGACGATGCTCGCGTTTGTTCTGCGCCTCCTGCACATTCTGGCCATCAGCGATCCCGCCATCAACCCCGCCTTTCACGAACCCGTGACCGATGCCGGGGTGCACCACCGCTGGGCTCAGGGATTGCTCAATGGCACCTGGCCCTTGGCAGAGCCCTATTTCCGCGCGCCGCTCTATCCGTATTTTCTGGCCCGTTTGTATGCGATCTTCGGTCCCGACAACCCACTGGCCGTGCAAGTCGTGCACGCGCTGGTCTCAGCCCTCGGTGCGGGTCTGGCGGCGCTGAGCGCCTTGCAGCTCTGGTCCGTTCGGGCAGCCTGGTGCGCCGGGTTCATCTTTGCCACCCTCTGGTCGAGCATCTATTTCGCGGGCGAATTACTGGCCACCTCTTTGTCCGTCACCCTGAACCTCTGGCTCTTATGGCTCATTCTAGGCTCACCATCAGCCCGCCGGATATTGCTCTGCGGCCTGGTGCTGGGCCTGTCAGCCATCACCCGCCCCACCGTGCTGGTGATCACCCCGATGATTCTGTGGCACCTGTGGCAGCTTGATGCGCTCGGGCGGGCACCATCCGGCCGAATGTCACGCATTCCCGGCTGGATCTGGCTGGGATTGGGCTTGGCCCTGACCATTGGACCAGTGACGGTGCGCAACATCGTGCACGGCGGCGAACCGGTGCTGATCGCCGCCTCCGGCGGTGTGAATTTCTACATAGGCAACAACGAGCACGCCGACGGCCGCGTCGCATTCCTGCCCGGAGCGCCGCCCGCCTGGCAGGGAGAAATGTCAGACGCCATGGCCTTGGCCGCCCAGGAAACAGGGCAGCCCATGGGTGCCCTGGATACCGACCGCTACTTCTGGCGACAAGGAATGCAATTTTGGCGCAACCATCCCAGGCAGGCCTGGCAATTGGAGGCCCGCAAAATTTGGCTGCTATTGGCCGCAAATGAGCGATCCAACAACAAGAACCTCGCCTTTTGGCGCGACCGCTCCTCGTTGCTGCGCTGGCCCGTTTGGCCGGGCTGGGCC
>JADGEP010000302.1 GCA_016744275.1 Candidatus Krumholzibacteriia bacterium
GCCTTACGGATTTGCAGACAACGGCTGACCAGGTGTTGGAACGACTGCAGGCCGTGCCTGGCCTGCGCGATCTGCGTCTGGGCATGGTTCCTGGCTCGCCCGAAGTGCAGGTGACGTTTGACCGTGACAAACTGAACCGCTACGGGCTGAGTCTGGGAACCGTCAGTGAGACGGTGCGGGGCAAGGTGCGCGGTACGGTGGCCAGCAGGTTCCGAGATCGCGAACGCCACGTCGACATCCGGGTGCTGAACAGCGACGAGCAGCGCAATACCCTGACCGCGGTGCAAGACCTGATCGTCACCGAGGTCAATGATGTGCCCATTCCTTTGGGCACCCTGGCTGAGATGAACGTGGTCACCGGCCCTTCGGAGATCCACCGCCTGGGCAGTAAACGGGTGGCCATTGTCTCGGCCAATCTTTCGGGTCGTGATCTGGGAACAGTCACCGAAGATATCCGGGTGCAATTGCAGGATATGGTTCTGCCGGCGGGCGTGAGTGTGGAGATGGGTGGCCAGAACGAAGAAATGGACAGCTCGTTCCGCTCGCTGCGCATGGCGATTCTCTTGGCGATTTTCCTGGTCTATCTGGTGATGGCGGCTCAATTCGAAAGTTTTGTCTATCCGCTGATCATCATGTTTACGGTGCCACTGGCGATCAGTGGCGCGATCTATGGGCTGTACATCAGAGGGATGAGCATCAGTGTGATCGCAATCATCGGCGCCATCATGCTGGCCGGTATCGTGGTCAACAATGGCATCGTTCTGGTCGATCGCATCAATCAATTGCGGCAGCAAAAATTGCACCTGGCGGCGGCCGTAGTGCAAGCGGGCGCCGAGCGCCTGCGGCCCATCCTGATGACCACCGCCACGACTGTATTGGGCCTGATGCCCATGGCGTTGGGGTTGGGAGAAGGGGCAGAGTTGCGTGCGCCTTTGGCGGTCACCGTCATCAGCGGCTTGTTGCTGGCAACGTTGTTGACGCTGGTTGTGGTGCCGGTGGTCTATACGCTGTTGACCGGTGGCGAACGCCTGCGCACATCAGCTTCGGAATTGTCAGGAGCGGGTCGCCAGGTCGCGAGCCCGCCTGCCTTACAAACCGCTGGAAAGGAAGCCTGATATGTGGTTGACCTTTCTGTCCCTGCGGCGCCCGGTGACTTTGGCGATGATCCTGGCGACTATTGTCCTGTTGGGCACCGTGTCGATGTTCAAGGTTCCCCTGGATTTCTTGCCGCGCATGGAGTTCCCCTTCATCGCTGTCTATGTGCCGTACCAGGGGGGAATCCCATCAGAGAATGAGCGCGAGATCGTGCGGCCCATTGAAGAGGTGCTTGCCACCTTGGGTGGAGTCAAAGAGACTTTCAGCTATGCCGATGGCAATGAAGTTCAGGTGGGCGTGACCTTCGACTGGGGGCGCGACGTCAATCTGTTGCGGATGGAAGTGAAAGAGAAAATTGACCAGATCAGGGGAGACCTGCCAGCGGATATACCGCAGATATACTTGCTGACGTTCAATACCAATGACATCCCGATCATTGAAGGGCGCATCTCGGCCAAGGGCCGGGACATTTCCCAGAACTACGACTTGATCGACCAGAAGATCATCGCGCCGTTGCAGCGCATTCCGGGGGTGGGGCGCGTCAATATCGATGGCGTATTGCCGACCCAGGCCTCGGTCTACTTGCGCTTCAACAAGATCATGGAACACAACGTGGATGTGAATCGGCTTTTTGCCGAATTGGAAGCGGCCAATGTCGAGTTGACGGTGGGGCGGGTGACCGACAAGGGCCTGCGGTATGACGTGCGCACTGTGGCGGGATTGCACGGTGTGGAAGATTTGCGCGAGCTGCCCATCGACGAGCGCGGATTGCGTCTCGCCGATGTGGCCGAAGTGGTTTATGGCGCCCCGGCCCTGGCCTATGGGCGGGTGCTGAATGAAGAACCGGCCATCGCCTTCTGGATCCAAAAAGCATCGGGCTACAATACTGTCGAAGTCTGCCGCGCGGTGGAAGCCGAGTTGGAACGCATCAACCAGGATCCGGCCCTGCGTGGAATCAACAGTTTCACTTTCTTCAATCAGGCCGATCAGATCACTGATTCCCTGCGCAGCCTTTTGCAGGGTGGCCTCTTTGGCTCAGTGCTGGCGATTGCCATACTCTATCTGTTCCTGCGGCGTTTGAGCATGACCTTGGTCGTATCGATCGCCATTCCACTCTCGATTTTGGGCACCTGCATTTTCCTCTTCCTCAGTGGACGCTCCCTGAATGTCCTGACCATGATGGGGCTGATGCTCGGGGTGGGGATGTTGGTGGACAACGCCGTGGTGGTCTTGGAATCGATTCATCGGCGCCAACATGCAGGCAATAGTCCCTTGGCCGCCGCCGTCAGGGGCACCAAGGAAGTGGGGCGGGCCATTGTCGCCTCGACCCTCACCACAGTGATCGTTTTTGCTCCGGTCGTCGTCAGCAAAACCGACGAGTTGGCGGTGTGGCTGGGCGAAGTGGGCGTGACCATCAGCGTGACCCTGATCTTCTCGCTGTTGGTCAGCCTGACAGTGATACCGGCCTTGTCTATCAAGATGACCGGCAACGCCGCAGAAGTATCCGACGCGCGCTGGTTGTTGGCACTCAAACGGCAGTATTTGAAAGTCTTGAACTGGACGGCGATCAAGCATCCTGTGCTGACGGCTCTGGTCATCGTGCCTCTGGTCCTGGTGGCCACCATCGGGGCCATGAAGGCAACCGGATTCAAACCGGACGCTGAAGGCGATGAGGGCATGCGACGGGAAAGCCTGAGAGTGGGCTTCGACTACACCGGACCGGTCGACAAATACACATCCGAAGATATGGTGATGGTGGCGACCCAGTATCTTGAGGGGCGCCGGGAAGATCTGCAATTGCGGGATATCTATTCGTTCTATGTCGCCGACGGTGGTGGCGTCTCGCTGTTCTTTGAAGACGGCGTGGTAAGCGACGAGTTTTTTCTGGAAGTTCGGGAAGATTTGCGCGAAAATCTGCCGGTTCAGGCTGGCTTGAAATACCGCTTCGGCGGTGATGAGGGTGAAGACTCGGGCGCCACAACATTTTCGGTGACGATCTCTGGCGAAGAAACGGAATTCCTGACTGAATTTGCCGAAGAGGCGAAACGCCGGCTGGCCTTGATTGATGGCATCGGCGATTTGCGCAGCGACAATGACAACGGCAAGGCTGAAATCAGGGTCAAAGTGGATCCGGATCAGTCGGGCCGGTTTGGCATCACCCCTGCGACGGTTTCACAAATCATGGGGCTGACCTACCGCGGAGTCATGCTGCCCCGGTTGCAGACCGGTGAAAAGGAAATCGACCTGGTGGTCTCGTTGTGGCCGGAAGATCGGGAATCCATCGAAAACCTGGCTCTGTTGACCGTGGGGTCGGTTGACGACAAGGCCGTGCAGTTGAATCAGATTGCCGAATTCGAATTCGGCAAAAGTCCCGAGCGCATTTTTCGCCGGGACCAACGCACCGGTGTGACCATCAGCGGCACCTGGGAAGGCGAGAAATTGGACGACGCCTTGAAACAGATCAAGCCTCTGATGGATGGTCTGGACTTGCCCTTTGGCTATGGCTGGAATTACGGCAACCAGATCGTGCGTGCGCAGCAGCAACAAAACGAGATGGCCATCAATATGCTCTTGGCCTTGGCCTGCGTATTCTTTGTGATGGCGAGCCTGTTTGAATCGTTGCTTTACCCGATAGTGGTCATGGGCACGGTGCCGTTTGCCTCTTTGGGTGTTTTCTGGTTGATGATGGCCACCGGCACGCCATTCAATATGATGGCCATGATCGGTATGGTGATTTTGATAGGCATTGTGGTCAACAATGGGATTGTCCTGGTGGATCACATCAATGGCCGACGCAAGGCTGGTCGAACCTTGGACGAAGCGATCCTTGAAGGCGGGGGCGACCGCCTGCGGCCGATCTTGATGACCGCCGGCACAACCATACTCGGTTTGTTGCCCTTGGCGGTCTTCCACGGAGCCCATGTGGGAGGTGCGGAATACTACCCAATGGCCCGAGCGATCAGCGGGGGACTGGCCTCCAGCACATTGCTCACCTTGTTGGTCATGCCCACGTATTATCGGTTGATGACTCGTTGGTGGGAAAACATCGTTCGGGGATTGAACAGTTGGCGGCGGGCCGGAAAAATCGAGACTGAAGCATCAAAACCGGGTTTGGCAGGCTAAATTAAGCCATTTTAGTCCAATTCGAGATTGCGGATCAGTGTCAACGAATCTATATTTTCCGCATTGGGAGTAAGGGTTTCATGACAACCCTTCTGCTCCTGTCACTCGCCCAGCCGACCGGCTTACCGGTCCTTGTGTTTCGAATATCTCGAGGTAAATCATATGTATACCCATAACGGTATGGATCGTGTTGCGATTTTTATCGATGGTGAAAACATCCACTACAGTGCCAAGCATTTGAACATGCGGTTGGACTATCTGAAGCTGTGCAGCAAGCTTGCTGCTGGCCGGCGTCTGGTCCGTTCCTACTTTTACACTGCGGTGAGTAATCAGTCCGAAGGCAAAATCGATTTTATCAATTTTCTGAAGCTGAACGGCTTCAGTGTGGTCACCAGGGAAATCAAAAGTTTCAATGATGGTGATCACAGCACGCGCAATGTGCGCGGCAGCCTGGACATGGAAATGGCCATCGACGCGATGGACTTGGCTGGCAAGTTGGATACGGTGATCCTCTGCACCGGTGATGGTGATTTCAAACCGCTGGTTGTGGCCCTGGGCCGAAAAGGGGTTCACGTAGAAGTGTGCGCCTTGCGTGAAATGACCAGCACGGAATTGATCGCCACGGCGGATGTCTATACGGATTTGGCGAGCATGAAAGATGACGTCGCCTTGGCCGGTGCGCCGGTGGTGCCCCGGGAGGTTCGCAACGAGATGCCGCCGTCCGACAATGAAGATTTCAACAATTTCAAGACACAGAATACGAGCTTCGATTTTTAATATCCATGTGAGTATTTGAT
>JADGEP010000303.1 GCA_016744275.1 Candidatus Krumholzibacteriia bacterium
CCAATTCCCACTTGATCTTCGCGATGCCAAAACGATTGGCCAGGGGGATGTAGACATCCATCGTTTCCTGGGCGATGTCCTGCTGACGATCCGGCGCCAAGAAACTCAGCGTGCGCATGTTGTGTAAGCGGTCGGCCAACTTGATCAGCACCGTGCGCGGATCCTGGGCAATGGCCAGCACCAGTTTGCGGTAGGTCTCGGCCTTGCGCGCGTCTTTGTTCACCGTCCGGATGCTGCTGATCTTCGTGACACCGTCGACCATCAACGCCACGTCCTTGCCGAAGCGCTGTTGGATGTCCCCCATCTCGTAGTCCGTATCTTCGACCACATCGTGCACCATGGCGGCAATCAGGGTGTCGGCATCCAGCCGCAGGTCAGCCAGGATGCTGGCCACGGTCAAGGCGTGGGCAAAAAAGGGCTCGCCGCTTTTGCGAAACTGCCCTTCGTGGGCGGCCTTGGCAAAGCGAAAACCAAACCAAAGCTTGTCTTCATCGGCCTGAGGGTTATAACGGTGCACCTGTTGCCACAGATCCTCCATCATCGCCCTCAGATCAACCGGTTTTGCCGCTTTGGATTTGCTCATTGCTATCTCACGAATGGCTGGGTCGGATGTCGACCAACAATTGCTGCACCGGATCGTAGTTTCCACTGCGCGGACGGAATGTGCTGCGGCTGATCTGGAACAGGATATCCCATTCTTTTTCGATCAGGCTCGCGGCGCTCAAGCGCTTTTCCTGTAGCATGCGCCGCCAGGCATCGCCACTGCCGAAGGAGACAAATTCGCGACCAAGAGCAGGTGTATCGTCACCCGCCGGGCGCGAAGGGCCGCGGAAGGCGAAGCGCAAATGGGCTCCACCGCTGAGATAGGTGGGCGGGCGCTGCAGCTTCAATCCCGTGCAATGAAAAACCGGCTTGCGGTTGCCCGAGCCGAAGGGCTCCATGTACTCCAGCTGGTTCACCAAACGCGCCACATCACGGGCGCCCATGCCGGCCAGGTTCAATTCCAGATCAAAGCTTTCAGGCACCGGTCCGGATTGCGGCCCGTTGCGCAAGGCTTCCAGAAATGCGGCCCGGAAAGCGTCCAATTCTCCGGCGCGTAGGGTCATGCCCGCTGCCTGAGCGTGTCCGCCGTGGCGCACCAAATGTTTTTGGCATTGGTCCAACAGCGACTTCACATCCACGTTGGGCACACTGCGAGCCGAGCCACGGGCCTCTACACCTTCAACCGAAATCAGCACGACCGGCAACTGGAATTGCTCCACCAAGCGCGCGGCGCCAATGCCGATGATGCCCTTGTGCCAGCCCGACGACGCCAAGACCAGGCCCGGATCGCCCTGCTTCACGTAGGGCACGGCCATGTTGATGGCTTCTTCCTTGAGCAGCTGGTCTTGTTCTTTGCGCCGGGTATTGGTGCGGTCGGCCTCATCAGCCAATTCCTTGGCGCGGGCCGGGTCCCGTGTCAGCAACAGTTCCAAGGCCGACATCACGCGGCCTATGCGTCCGCAGGCATTGATGCGTGGGGCCAACTGGTAGGCAAAGTCCCCGGTGGTCACGGGAAATCCGCGGTCCAATCCGGCCACCGAAAGCAGGGCCGCCACACCGGTGCGAATGGTCGCGCGGTCGTTGAACCGCTCCAGGCCTTTTTTGACCAGGATGCGGTTTTCACCCACCAGGGCCATCTGGTCGGCAACCAACCCCATGGCCACCAGATCCAGAACACTGCACAGGAAATCGTCGTCCAGGCAGGTGGGATCTTGCTGCTTCAAGGCTTGGGCAAATTTGAAGGCCACCGCGACGCCGCAAAGCTCGTTGTTGGGATAGGTCGCCCCTTCACGGCGGGGATTGACCAGCGCTGTCGCCGGAGGCCGCTCGTCAAAAATGTGGTGGTCCAGAACAATAACATCCACGCCCAGTTCGCGGGCCAACGTGATTTCATCGATGGCCGCCGCGCCGGTGTCCACGGTGATCAGCAGGGTGACGCCCATGGCCGCCCACTCGCGAATTTTGCGGGCGGCCACGCCATAGCCGTCTGTGGCCCGGTCGGGAATAAAGGCCGGCTCAGGCAGGACCCGAGAGCCCTCCACTTCCAGGGCGCTGACGGTTTCAAAAAGCAGGGCGCTGCCCGTGATGCCATCCACATCAAAATCGCCGTGAACCGCCACCCGTTCCCCATCACGAGCGGCTTGGTACATGCGTTCAACGGCCAAATCCATTTCCTTGAGCAGAAAAGGGTCGTGCAATTGATCCAGAGATGGGTAGAAAAAGTGGTCGAGTTCCGTGCCTTCAGTGACGCCGCGTCCGGCCAGCACTTTCAAGAGGCAATCAGACACTTGAATATCGAGAGGAAATTCGCGCCGAATGCGGGCGACGATGTCATCGGCCACGGCATAGTCGGCTTGCCAGGGTCGACCCGACAGCAATCCCGGACGGTCGTCGGCATCACCGGACGGAGCAGACGCACCGAGGCAGTTGTCAAATTCAGGAGGAGCTTCCGAAGCTCCCCCATGATCGGGTCTGGAATCCAAAAAACACGCCTCTTCCGCTCAAGAACATCGCTGCGGTCAGACGTGAGAAGCCGGTCATAAGCCGAGTTTTGTTACCAACGCAACCAGCCCCGTAGGGCAGATGCATCGGCGGCAGTCATGTATCTCCGACCGCCATTGCTGACGGCCTCTAGCGACCTACCCGGGAGTCATAACGAGGCGGGTCGCCTCATCCTCCACTATTTGGTCTTGCTCCAGGTGGGGTTTACCCTGCCACCGTTGTCACCAACGGCGCGGTGAGCTCTTACCTCACCATTTCACCCTTACCGCAGTCGTAAACGACTCCGGCGGTATATTTTCTGTGGCACTTTCCGTGGGATCACTCCCCCTGGCCGTTAGCCAGCACCATACCCTGCGGAGCTCGGACTTTCCTCGAACCTCCCGAAATACAAGATTTGGAAGGCACGCGATTGCCTCCCCGACTTCTCACCGGGACATGATAAACCGAATCCCGAGGGATGTCACAGGAATTTGCGGCCGGATGGGGGAAAAATCAGAGGAGTCAAACGCCTCTCAATACCGGATTTGCTACTTCTGATCCAGGGCCCGGTTGGCCAAAACATCGGCGTGGGCATTTTGGGCCCGCTTAATATGGGCGACACGGAATTCGTCCATGCCTTTGGTCAAAAACATCACCTGCTGGTAAAGAGGCCGTAAATCCGGGCTTTTCACCCGATAGGTGCCGTGCAACTGCCGGACAATCAATTCACTGTCCATTTTCAGGTGCACCCGCCGCACCCGCCAGCGATAGCAATGTTCCAGTGCCGCGACCACCGCGCGATATTCGGCCACATTATTGGTGGCCTTGCCGATGGTTTCGCAATGCTCAGCCACCTTCTCGCCACCCTTGATGCTGAAAACCACCCCCACGGCTGCCGGCCCAGGATTGCCCCGGCTGGCGCCGTCGGTATGCAAAACCATGGTCGGGCGCCCTTCGCCGGGCAAGGGACTGTCGGCCAAATCTTCAGCTCGGTCCAAGGTGGGAAAATCTGGTTTTTCAATCTTCCTGGAAGCCACTTTTTTTGCCTTGGCGGCCACCACTGCGGTCGCCTCATCCGGAATGCCCTCACCCAAGGCCTCCTCATCGGCTGCCGAAAGCTCTCGCCGCCAGATGGACAAGCGGCGCCTCAACTCGCGCACCGACAGGCCGCACTCCCGGGCCAACGAGCGCAATTCGCCACTGCGCTCAAGGGTCTTGAGCAATTCGCTGAGTGTTTCAGGATTGGCCGGATTCATGGGAGTCGCTTTCGGATCAGGCCCCTCTGGGCACTCGGTTCAAGGGCTTGCAGTCAGGCTGGACCGCGAGCACAGTTTAAAACTCACCGCCAAGGGCGATGCACCACATAACGCGCGCAGCCCGCACACCGCACCAACGAGCGCCCCTTATCGGCATCGATGCCTTGTTGAGCCGGCAACTGCTCAAAACAACCACCGCAAGCTCCGGATTGGACCTGCACCACGGCCGGTCCGCCGTTCTGGCGCAGGCGTTGCACGTGGCGCCTATTCGCTTCGGGCAACATGCTGATCAGGCGCTGCAAATCGGCCGCCAGTTGATCCCGCGCCTCGGAGGCGGCAGTCGTTTCGCCCTGCATGCGGTCGATTTCCGCCTGGCCTTTGGACTCTTGCTGGACGCGGTCGCTTTCAGCGACATCCCGGCCATCCTCGGCTGCTTCGACTGTGGCAAGCAATGCCATAGCCTCGTCTTCCAGAGTGATCAGTTTCTGCTCAAGGCCTGATATTTCTCGCTGCAAGGCCTGGTATTGCCGCCGATCGCTGACCCCAATGGTCTGATCGCGTTTCAAAGTCAGCGCCGTCTCGGTGGCCCGGATTTCATTTTCCTTGCCCCGCAACCGCACATTGGCGTTTTGATCACCGGCCTGGGCCAAAGCCGCGTCCTCTTCGTATTCAGCCTGCAGGTCGCGCAGGTCGCGCCCCCGCGACGCGTGATGGGACAACGTGTGCTCGGCCGCCACCAGGCTCTCTTCCAGGACGGCGATTTCCGCCAGCAGATTGATCAGCACCTTGTTGTCCACGCCGCCTCTTTCGGTTTGGGGCAAACCCCATGATAGCATTGCCCGGCGCTGGGCATCAATCTATTCGGCCAACTATTCCAGTGACCAACCTGGGCAAAAAAAAGAAGACGCCATAGGGCGTCCTCTCTCCGTTCACTCGAACTCGGATCTGCAAGACATCAACGGCAAAGGTCTGCGGTCTCCGCCAAAGATGGCCTCGCTGGATCGGTCCTGTTCGTGCGGCAACCTCGAAAAATGATGGTGGGCGATACTGGACTCGAACCAGTGACCTCTCGCGTGTGAGGCGAGCGCTCTAGCCAGCTGAGCTAATCGCCCATCATTTTTCTCTCGGTGCGCCGCTTCCGGCGGTCACCAAAAAGTTAGCGCCAACTTTGTGGTGGGCCCACCAGGACTTGAACCTGGG
>JADGEP010000304.1:0-4615 GCA_016744275.1 Candidatus Krumholzibacteriia bacterium
CAGATGCAAACTCGGTCATCGTCCCACCTTCTGAGTTATGATTGCAAAACGTCCATGGTCGCGGCCAAACACTCGGCCAACGCCCCGGGATGGTATCCGCCTTCAAGGGCAAATACGACTTTTCCTTCACACAATTGGGCAGCTGAATCTTTCAGCATCTGCACCAGAATACGAAACCCGTCGGTGGTGACCATCAGGCCAGCCAGGGGGTCGGATTCGTGGGCATCATAGCCCGCTGAAACGAGTATAAAACCGGGTTTGAACGCCGTCAGGGCGGGCAGCAGTTCGTCCCTGTAAGCGGCCAAAAACTCCGCGTCTCCGGAGCCGGCAACCAAAGGGCAATTGCGGGTAAAGCCCACTCCCGGCCCCAATCCTGTTTCGGATGCCAACCCAGTGCCCGGATAGTGCGGGTGCTGATGGCTCGAAAGATAGAGAACTTGATCATCGGCGTAAAATATGTCCTGGGTGCCGTTGCCATGATGCACATCAAAATCGACGATGGCCACGCGAGTGCCGCCGCGTTGGCGCAAGGACGCCGCCGCCACCGCCACTCCGTTGTACAGACAGAACCCCATGGCTCGCTGGGCCGTCGCGTGGTGTCCCGGTGGCCGCACAATGGCCATGCCGTTGTCGCGTTCGCCTGCTTGCACCTGAGCGCAAAGATCAATCAGTCCGCCGGCCACCTCGCGCGAAATGGCCTCACTTTCCGGGCCACAGTAGGTGTCGGCATCCAACATGCCCGGGCCGGACGCGCACTTCGCTTTCACCGATTGCAGATGTTCCAACGTGTGCACTTCCAACAGCTCTGCATCGGTGGCCGCGCGCAACGAAACGTTTGCCTGCAGGGTGCTGAGGTCCAGTTGAGCCAGCCGCCCGGCGTGCTCGGCGTGCCCCTCCTTGTTGTGCCCGGCGCAACGGCCGGGATCATATATCAATCCGGTCATGGATTTTTCTACTCCAGTTCCAGGATCAAACGGGGTCCAGGCTGCACCCGCGCGTCGGTGTAGCCACGGGCCAATGCGTCGCGCGAGCCGAACCACACCTGCCGAAAAGAAGAGGGTTGAAAAACATCACGAACATAAAATCCGTAGTTGGGATAGTCTCCGTTGATCCAACCATTGACCAGGACGGTGATGTCCCAACTGATGACGGTGCCGGCGCCCTGGGAAGCCTGAATCAGCGTGATACCACCGGCAGAAGCGGGGTTAAAATCTGGGCGGCCCTGGTTGTTCGCATCGCCGCCGTTGTCGGCTCCCAGCCAGGCCACCCCATAGGCTTCATTGACCCAGACGACGCCCGGCGGCGCGGGTCTGACTTCACTGCCATTACCCTCGATCCAGGGCGTGCGGCTGCCGGATTCAACGACGCGGTGAATCTCCAGGCGGTAAGTTTGATTCGAGCCGGAGATGTAGTGGGCAATGGTCATTTCCAGTACTGCTGAGACGACCGGCGCTTGCACCGCATCGAGGTTGAACTGCAGCAGTGTGCGGATCTCGTCGGTTCCTACACCCAAAAAGGCATCGGCGCCGTGGTTGTCGTTGAAGCGGCTGATCGAGTCAGAACGCACCATGGTATCGGCCGCAACTCCCAGGCCGAGAGTGCCCGGTGCCTGCCATGTGACGCCAAAATCCTGGCCCGTGACCACTGTCGAATACTGCATTTGAACCGCCAATTCGGCAGCAGTCGTCATGAACAATCCCGATTCGGATTTCACCCTCACCCTGTGCGCACCAACCCCCAGGTCGGCAAATGAATAGTCGCCCGACGCATTCGTCACCGTTTGCGCCAAAATATCCAAGGCACCGACCTCAGGGTCGTCCGCAACGATTTCCACCGTCACACCTTCGGCACCAAGTTCAAGACTACCGCGCACGCCATCAAAATCGTCGTCCAACCAAACCGTGCCTCTGATTTCCCCTTCATCTACGGGCCTGATGTCCTCAAAGCCGGCGCCCAGTTCAGCAAAGAACGCAACGGTGGCCCCAGGGTTTGCCGCAAACGAGACGACCAATGGCCGGCTGATCTCTCCCGGAGTCCAGCGCGTATCGTCGTTGGCGAAAGGGAAGATGACCGCCAGACTGTCCAACCTCGCGACACCTTCGGACTCAATGTCCAACGCCAGCAATCGGACCGGATTATTCACCGCTGCGTTGCCTCGGTGGGAAACAGTGAGATCAACCAGCAAGCGGTTGCTGGCGTAGTCATGGCGGATGTTCTGCCCGCTGAGTAAAAAGGGCCCCACCACCAATCCAGCCGGGGTCTTGATCTGCCCCAAAGTTTCGGTGAACCCGGCGCCGGCGGCATCCAGCTCAACCCTCACCACCGGCCCCGGACCAACGGGGGGTAAAGCGGGCTCATCTCCTCCACAACCGGAAATCAATGCCAGCAAGGCGATCGAACGGGCCATTCGGGACAGCATACGCACGTTGCACACTCTCTTGGTTCTGTTCGGGTCAACGTTTCTGCGACTCACGACAACAGATTATACCGCAATCGTATGCAAAAACAACGATTGCCCCTTCGTCGGTGCCCCACCTTGCCTATATTGAGGCCATGCTGAGACTGTTGTCACCTGACTCAGGAGTATGCCATGCCCATCATCCAGGCCGTCGCCAGCGCCGTGCCGGCCCACCGCGTCGACCAAGCCGAAGCCATCGATTTTGCCCGCCGCATGTTTGGCGGTCACATCCGCAATCTCGACCGCCTCTTGCCTTTGTTCACCAACGCCGGCATCGAAACCCGCTATTTTGCTGCACCGCCGCAGTGGCTGTCCGCCGACCACAATCTGGCCGAAAAAAGCGCCATGTACGTGCAAGAGGCCCTCGCCCTTTCGGCTGAAGCGGCGGAAAAAGCCCTGGCCCAGGCGCAATTGCAACCCACCGATATCGACTACATCATCTACGTCAATACCACCGGCCTGGCCACCCCTTCGCTGGACGCCCGCTTGATCAATAAAATGGGCCTGCGGCCGGATGTGAGACGCACGCCCATTTGGGGCCTCGGTTGTGCCGGCGGCGCCGCCGGACTTTCCCACGCCCACCACTACGCCTTGGCCCACCCGAAGGCGCGCATTTTAGTCATCACCACTGAGCTGTGTGGCTTGACGTTCCTGCCGCGCGACCGAACCAAATCCAATCTGGTGGCCACCGCTTTGTTTGGCGACGGTTCGGCGGCCGCGGTCATCTGCGGTGATCAGCTCGAAGGCGAAGGCCTCAAAACACTGGATACCCGCAGCCGCTTTTACCCCGATTCTGAAGACGTCATGGGCTGGACTGTGCTGCAAGAGGGATTGCAGGTCGTGTTTGCCCAACGCATCCCCCGCATCGTGGCCGAGACGGCAGCCGACGACATCGGCTCATTTTTGGACGCTCACGACTTGAAGATTGCCGACCTGGAGGCGTTCTTATTGCATCCGGGCGGAGCCAAGGTGCTGCAGGCCTACGAAGACGCCTTGGCCCTGGAACCGGCCCAGCTGGAAGGGCCGCGCAGCATCCTGCGCGACTATGGTAATATGTCTTCGGCCACGGTGCTGTTTTTGCTTGAGCGGTACCTGAACGAACGAGGCGCTGGAAATGGCGGCCATGGGCTGATCACCGCCCTGGGCCCTGGTTTCTGTTCGGAGTCTTTGCTGGTCGAATTGTAGAATGTCAGGTTCGCCCTGATTGAGGAGTAGCGATGCGCGGTTCATTTGCCCATCAAGGTTTTTCACGTGGTGAAGAAATCGCCCACGCCATCACCCACGGTCTGGGTGTCCTGTGCAGCATTGCCGGGCTGGTCATCCTGGTGGTGCTGGCGGCCCAGCGCGGCGACGCGCGCCTGGTCACGGGCGTCAGCATATTTGGCGCGTCGATGATCATCCTCTACACAGCCTCGACCATGTACCACGCCTTGATTCCCAAGAAAGCCAAAGACGTTTTTGAGTTGATGGACCACGCGGCGATCTACCTTTTGATCGCTGGCACCTACACGCCTTTTGCGCTCTCGGTGCTGGGTGGTGGCTGGGGCTGGTCAACTCTGGGCGTGATGTGGGGCTTGGCCGTGCTGGGCATCATCTATGAAGTGGTCTTCCGGCGGCCCTGGAAGAAAGTCTCCTTGGCGTTTTATCTGGCCTTGGGCTGGTTGGTTACGGTGCCGGGCAAACCTCTGGTTGAAGCCTTGCCCACCGCGGCCATTCTCTGGGTCGCAGCCGGCGGCTTATGCTACACCGCCGGCGCCGTTTTTTACGCCTGGCGCGGCTTTCGCTACCACCACGCCGTATGGCACGTCTTTGTCCTGCTCGGCACCGCCTGCCACTTCGTCTGCGTGCTCAAGTTCGTGATCCCGCCAGCGACCTAGGGGCACGACTCACCCAGGCTCTCGACGAAACGCACAACATCCGACAGATTGATCACGCCATCGTACACAAAATCACTGCGGAAATTGTATTGGCCGTAGTAGTCATCGGCAAAGGGCGGAATGTCCGGCATGTTCACCTGACCGTCGGCGTTCAGGTCCGGGCTGTTGACCAAAATGTGCGGCCGGATGGGAACGAACAGATCATCCAATGGTGCCCCTGAGATGACCACCGTCAATCCGGGCAAGGCGGCATTGGGGTCATTGGACCCGCCCATTTTCG
>JADGEP010000304.1:4625-4934 GCA_016744275.1 Candidatus Krumholzibacteriia bacterium
CAAACCGGGCGCTTCGAGCCAAATGTCTTCATGCGGGAAATTGACAATGACGGTGGCTTCGGGCGGATCGGTGGAGACCCCACCGGAGGCCCACAATTGCACCCGGATGGTCGCGTCGGCCGGGGCGCCTCCAAGATAGGAAGCGTTGGCCAATGCGTCTCCACCGTCACCCGGCGTGAGCATGACGTGCACAGGTTCGGTGTGGTCCCAGGACGAGTCACCCCACGCGGTGATGCTGGCTTGAGCCTGGGCGGCGACGGCCACGGCCAATACAAGATATGTGAACAATTTGGTTTTCATCTCTCACCC
>JADGEP010000305.1:0-1635 GCA_016744275.1 Candidatus Krumholzibacteriia bacterium
GTCGCAGCGGTTCGGGCAAAAGCACGTTCCTGAATATTCTGGGAGGACTCGACACTCCGACCAGTGGTGAGGTCCTGCACGACGGCAACCACTTGGACTTTTTAGACAACCGCGCCATGACCCAGTGGCGTTCCACCGGTGTCGGTTTTGTCTTTCAATTCCATTTCCTGTTGCCTGATTTTACGGCGCTGGAGAATCTGTTGCTGCCGGTGCAAAGTCGACGGCCGGTGACCGCTGACGACAACCAGCGGGCCGCGGCCTTTTTGCAGGCCATGGGATTGGCCGACCGGGCCAGCCACCTGCCCGGTGAATTGAGCGGTGGCGAACAGCAGCGGGTGGCGGTGGCGCGGGCTTTCATGAACCGCCCCGGAGTGGTTTTGGCCGATGAACCCTTTGGCAATCTGGATCCTGAGATCGGTGCCCATCTGGGCGATATCCTGTTTGGAATGCGAGAAACCGAAGGCACCAGTCTGGTGATCGTCACGCACGATTTGAAGCTGGCCGAACGCGCGGACCGCACGCTGGATTTGCGTGAGGGTGCCTTGGTGAATGCCGAAAGGATGACCCGATGAATTGCCACATGTGCGGCCAGCGCGAGGCGACGACTCATTTGCTGGAGTTGATCAACGGCGAGCGTAAGAGTGTTTGGCTGTGCAGTATTTGCGCCTCAGGGCGCGCCGAAAATGCAGGTGGCGAGGCTGAGGCCGGACGCCCGGGAGCAAGAGAATCAGCAGCCGAGGACATCTCGTCTTTGGCTTCATTTCTCGGGCAGGTTTCCGATCAGCAGAGCGGCCCGTCGGCAGTGGCAGCCTGTCCGGCGTGCCACTATGAAATCCAAGCTTTTCAGGACAATAACCGCCTGGGTTGCCCGCGCTGCTATTCCCATTTTCGGAAACAGGTGCTGCCAAGCCTGGCGCGGTACCACCGCCACGCGTCGCATCTGGGCAAGGTGCCGCAGCAGGCCGGCGGCATGGCCAGCCAGCAGGGCGAGATCACCCGCACCAGGGTGGCTCTGGAAAAAGCGATCCAGGGCGAGCAGTACGAAGAGGCCGCGCGCTTGCGCGACATCATGCAACATTTGGTTGCTGAACGCGACGACCGGCAGGATGCGGCAAGTGGACAGGAGGAGGCGACGTGAGCGCGTTTTTTTCGGAGTTCAGCCTCCGCCACCCCGACTGGTTGACCGGCGTTGGGCCGTGTTCGGATGTGGCTCTGTCCACCCGTGCCCGTCTGGCCCGGAATCTTCCTGATTTTCCCTTCCCTCATCACGCGACAGAAGTCGAACTGGAAACCATTCTGGGAGATATTTCGCGCCGCGTGGGCCGGTTGCCCTCATTTGCCGAGGGGTGGGATTTGGGTTTCGCGGAATTGGAGCCAACCCAACGCCGCGCCTTGCAGGAAAAACTCCTGGCATCGTTTCGACTGACCAACCGGCCCGCCGGTCGCGGCCTCGTGCTTTCGCGCGACCTGTCCCGCGCCGTGATGGTCAACGAAGAAGATCATTTGCGGTTGCACGCTTTCAGCTCCGGATTTGATCCTCAAGGCAGCTTGGCAGCCATCATGGACCTGGATCAGGAACTGGAAAAGGAAGTGGAGGCGGCATTCAGTCCCGAGTGGGGCTATTTGACCGCCAGC
>JADGEP010000305.1:1645-4879 GCA_016744275.1 Candidatus Krumholzibacteriia bacterium
GGTCTGCGGTTGAGCGCCTTGCTGCACCTGCCGGGATTGGTGCTCGTAGGTGAAATCGAGAAGGTGCTCAATGCCCTGCGGCAGCTTCAGTTCTCGGTGCGCGGACTGTTTGGCGAAGGCAGTGCGGTGCGGGGTGCCCTCTTTCAGATCAGCAATTTGATCACGCTGGGGCGAGACGAAGCCGAGATCGCCGACGACTTCCGGGCCCATGTGGGCAAAATCATCACTTACGAACGCTCGGCCCGTGACCAGCTCTACGGGCGCGACCATCTGGGCATCGAAGATATGGTGCACCGCAGCTGGGCGATATTGGCCAATTCCAGGGTTATCACAGCCCAGGAGGCTTTTGACTGCCTTTCCAATGTTCGGCTGGGAGTGGGGCTGGGGCTTTTGCCGGCGGTGGATCCAGGGCGCCTGAATCAGCTGACGGTTGAGCATCAGACAGCCCACTTGGAAATTGAAGCGGGTCGTTCCCTGTCCGGACGCGACAAAGGCGCCTGCCGGGCGGCTCTCATGCGGGAATTTTTTGCCGCCTGATTGCACAATCCCCGTTAAAGTCATCCTCAATACACCCGAAAATGGCAAGGCAAGTCCGATTGGGCCCCATGCACTGACGGCCCGATTTTTGCCTCAGATATCCGGTACGCCAAGGCTTGAGTAGCGTTCGTGCACTGGCTCCAGTATATTTTTGCCAGACACTCGGTCCTGGAAATGGATTTTTCAGACCACACCCCGCGCGCGGATTCGACCAGAATTTTCGCCGGAACCACTGCGAATGGAGGCGCGTCGGAATGAACGACCGTTTTACCCAGAGAGTCCGTAAAGTCCTGTTCCTGGCTCGTGACGAAGCCGGAAGATTGCAACACGACTACATCGGCACCGAGCATCTGTTGCTTGGCGTCATCCGCGAGGGCGAAGGGGTGGCGGCCAATGTGCTGCGCCGCATGACCCTTGATTTTGACCGCATCCAGAAAGCCGTCGAAGATGCCGTGACCGCACCCATGGGCCCGGTGAGCATCGGTGAAATCCCCTTCACGCCACGCGCGAAGAAGGTGCTGGAGCTGTCCATCGACGAAGCCCGTTTGCATAATCACAATTATGTCGGCACCGAGCACTTGCTATTGGCCCTCATCCGTGAAGGTGAAGGCGTGGCGGCGCGGGTTTTGAATGAACTGGGCGCAGACCATGAGGTGGTCAAGCGCGAGGTCATGAAGTCTCTCGGCGGTGGTGATACAGGCTTGTCTGCCAAGGCCAAAGGTGGCCGCAAGCGCCAGGCGGCGGCCAGCAAGAAAAAGGAAAACTCGGTACTCGAGCAGTTCGGTCGCAACATGACCGACATGGCTCGCGAGGGCAAACTGGACCCGACGATCGGCCGCACCCGCGAAATCGATCGTTGCATCCAGATCCTCAGCCGACGCAAAAAGAACAACCCCGTCTTGATTGGCGAGCCGGGCGTGGGCAAGACCGCCATTGTGGAAGGCTTTGCCTCGAAGATTGTTGAAGGCAATGTGCCAGCACTGTTGCGGGAAAAAGAAATCGTGACCCTGGATTTGGCCAGTGTCGTGGCCGGTACCAAGTACCGCGGCCAGTTTGAAGAACGCCTCAAGCAGATCATGGCCGAGATCCGCGAAAACCCGGATGTGATTCTCTTCATCGACGAATTGCACACCATCGTGGGGGCCGGCGGAGCCGAAGGCGCGATCGACGCTTCGAATATGCTGAAGCCAGCTCTCAGCCGCGGTGAGATCCAGTGCGTGGGCGCCACGACCATGGACGAATACCGCAAGTTCATCGAAAAAGACGGCGCCCTGGAGCGGCGTTTCCAGCCGGTGACGGTCAATCCTCCTTCAGAAGAGGAAACCGTCCAGATACTCTTTGGCCTGCGCGACAAATACGAGGCCCATCATCGGGTCAAGTTTGAAGACGAGGCGCTCAAGGCCTGCGTTTGGTTGAGCAACCGCTACATCAGTGGTCGCGCCTTGCCGGACAAGGCCATCGACATCATCGATGAGGCCGGCAGCCGCGCCCGCCTGAGCATGACGGTGGTGCCGCCGGATCTGCGCGAAATCGAAAAGCAGATCGAACAGGTGATCACCGAGAAGGAATCTTCGATCCAGGCCCAGGAATTCGAAAAAGCCGCCTCGTTCCGCGACGAGGAAAAAGAGCTGAAGAAGAAGCTCCAGGACATGAAGAACAACTGGAACTCGGATCGCTCTGATCCGCAGACGACCGTTGATCAGAAACTGATTTGCGAAGTCATTGCGGACATCACGGGCATTCCCGTTTCCGAAGTTGAAGAAGAAGAAACCGACAAGTTGTTGCGTATGGAAGAGGAACTGGGCAAGGCGGTCATCGGCCAGGACGATGCCCTCGCTGCGGTCTCCAAGGCCATCCGCCGCAACCGGGCCGGTCTGCGGGATCCCCGCCGTCCCATCGGGTCGTTTGTCTTCATGGGCCCCAGCGGCGTCGGCAAAACCGAAGTCGCGCGCCAGTTGACCGAGTTCCTCTTTGCCGACCAAAGCGCCCTGATCCGGGTGGACATGTCGGAATACATGGAGAAGCACTCAGTCAGCCGTTTGGTGGGTGCGCCTCCCGGGTACGTGGGTTACGACGAGGGCGGCATGCTCACCGAGAAGGTGCGCCGCAAGCCTTACAGCGTAATTTTGCTGGATGAGATCGAAAAGGCCCATCCGGATGTTTACAACATCCTGCTGCAGGTGCTTGACGATGGCATCCTGACTGATAGCTTCGGCCGCACGGTGGACTTCCGCAATGCGGTGCTGATCATGACCAGCAACGTGGGCAGCCGCAAGACCCACGCCGTGCGTGGAGTGGGCTTCGGCAGCGATCAGCAGGATCACAACGATCAGCGGGTGCAGGCCAACATCGATCAGGATCTGCGCAAGACGTTCAGCCCCGAGTTTTTGAACCGGATCGACGAGATCATCACGTTCAACAGCCTCGATCGGGATGACATCACCAAGATCGTCGATATCCTTTTGAAGGATGTCAGCGACCGCCTGGTGAACCTCGAAATCGAGTTCGAGTTCACCCGCGAATGCAAGGATTTGCTCTGCGATGTGGGCTACGACCCGCTGATGGGAGCCCGGCCACTGCGCCGTGCCATTCAGAAGCATGTCGAAGATCCGCTCAGCGAAAAACTGCTGCGGGGCGAGGTCACCAGCAAGAGCAAGCTTGTGATTGGGGTCAAAGCAGGCGTTTTGAGCTTCAAGA
>JADGEP010000306.1 GCA_016744275.1 Candidatus Krumholzibacteriia bacterium
CCCGAACCCCAAACCGTGTTCGCCCATCTGGTCCTCATCAACCCCTCGGACCCCTCCGGTGTCCGGGGCTGGGAATGCCGCGTCAATTCCACTGCGGGTTCCGCTCTGGTCAGCTATGACATTGTCGGCGACGACATCAATGCCAGCTACTCGCCCGACTTCACCGTCGGGCTTGCATCGCCCCTGCCTTCAGCCGAGCAGGTTGTCTTGGCGACTTTCGAATTTGCGGTTTGGGACATGAGCCATGAACAGTACGGGTTGGAGTTGGTACCGACACGGACCCCCTCGATTCCGGGATTGATGAGCTGGGCGCCAGGTGCCGACTTGGAGAACCTGACCCCGCTGATGCCAGTGAGCGGCGACTCCACTGTGGCCCACATCTACCTCGGCACCACCGTGGCTTTGGCCTTGCCAACTCCCACGAGCACGACCGATGGTGAAGCCGTTGTGCTGACCTGGCGCAACGCCGCCGGACCTGGCGAGGGTTATCACGTTTGGCGCCGGGTGGGCGATGGTGAAGCGCTGCGCCTGACCTCCATGCCTTTGACCTCGGATGAGCCTGAACTGGCATACCGGGACACAGCACCAGGGCGGGAGCCGGGACAACCCACGGCCTACAGTTATGCTCTGGTCAGCGGGGGCCAGGAAGTGGGCCGCAGCCCGGAAGTGGTTCTGGAAGGCATGACCCTGCCGCTGGCCACACGACTTTTGCCCAATGTCCCCAACCCTTTCAACCCGTCAACGACGATCCACTTCGAAATGGACCGCAGCAGTCGGGCCAAGGTGACCATCTATGACGTGGCTGGACGCCGGGTGCGTGTCCTGGTGGACGCGGTTCTTGAACCGGGCAACTACACACCGGTCTGGAATGGACGCAACGACGCCGGACATGACCTACCCAGCGGCGCCTACTACGTTCGCCTGGAAACCGGAACGAAGGTTGACCGGCTAAAAGTCATGCTGTTGAAATAGAACACAACGCAAAACACAGCCAAGGAGCGGCATGATGTGCACGCGGGCGATCGCAACGGCCATGGCGTGCCCCCTGGCACCTACCTCATGCGTCTGGAGATTGTGAACCCAGGCGCGCCCCTATTGAGACTCCGTTTCGATGGAGTCTGGATTCGCCATCTGTTATGATCATGCCCTATCAACGACCAACTTGAGCACCGCTTCTTCTGGGAGATCTCCATGCACCTTGTCAATCGTATTTTGGCTGGCTTTTGTCTGGTCATCACTTTCGCTTGCGGCGCAGCTTTTGCGGCCGACTATTCGTTGGTACGGATCAAGACCGACAGCACGACACTGTCCTCGTTGTTGGCAGCCCACCCTGAGCTGGACTTGATGCAGTTCAAGCCAGGCCAGGGCGCCGAACTGGTGATCACACCCAAAACCATGGATGTCATCAAGGGCAGCGGCCTGAGTTACGAAATTGTGCACGAGGATCTGGTGGGCCACTACCAGTCACGCATCATGAACAAGAATTCCAATTTTGGCGGGTGGCACACCTACAGCGAAAACATCGCCTACCTCGATAGTCTGCGCACCGAGTACCCCACCTTGATCAGCGAAAAATGGTCCATCGGCGTGACCCACAATGCACGCAATATCTGGTGTGTGCGTTTGTCGAACAATCCGGATGTTGACGAAACAGGTGAACCCGAGATTCTGCTCGATACGATGCACCACGCGCGGGAAATCATGGCTGGTGAATTTGGCATCATGTGGGCCGACCACCTTTGCACCAACTACGGCACTGATCCGGTGATCACGTGGCTGATGGACAATCGCGAGCTTTATCTCGTTTCGATGGTCAATCCCGACGGCGTGGCCTACAACGAACAGATCCAGCCTCAGGGCGGCGGCATGTGGCGCAAAAACCGCCGCGACAACGGCGGCTCATACGGTGTCGACCCCAACCGCAATTATCCTTACGAATGGGTCGGGCCCGGCAGCAGCACCAACCCCAGTAGCGACACCTACCGAGGCCCTTCGGCCGGCAGCGAACCCGAAAACCAGGCCATGATGAACCTGATCAACAGCCATGAATTCATCACCCACCAAACCCTGCACACCGCCGGCAACATCACGATTCATCCTTGGGGATATTCGAATTCTCCCAGCCCCGAGCATGCTCTGTTCCAGCACATGGGCGCTCAGATGACCAAGCACAATGGCTACGAATATGGCTATGTGGGCGACCTACTGGGTTACGCCGTCAACGGTGTGACATTCGACTGGGCCTATGCCGGTGAGGGGCACGCTCCGATCTATTCGGTCTCCAATGAGATCGGCACATCGGGCGATGGTTTCTGGCCAAATTTCTCGCGGCGCGACGCCCTCTTTCAGGCCAACATCTGGCCCATGAAGTACCTGATGATGGCCGCCGGTGCTTTTCCCGAGGTGGAGTTTCTGGCCGCCACTGATGCCAGCGGTGGCTCGCTGCAGGCCGGCGAAGAAGGGCGGTTGAGCTTGACGGCCTTGAACCACGGCCTAACCGAATCACTGCCGGGCATGACCCTAACCGTATCCTGCAGCGACCCCTACATCCAATTCACCGAAGCCGAGCGCACCGTCGGCACCATGGCCCCCATGGCCAATTTGGTCATCGCTCCTGAATTGCCTTTCAGCGTGGACGCAGAATGCCCTGACGGCCACTTTGTCTCCGTAGACGTGATGGTTTCTTTCGCGGATGCTGAGCTGCCGTTCCAATTCAGTTTCATGGTTGGCGCCGCAGTTCAGGTTTTCGCCGACAATTTCGACTCCGGCACCGGCAACTGGGTTCTGGATGGCACCTGGGGCCTGAGCGGCACCGCCCATTCAGTGCCCAGCTCCCTGGCAGACTCACCCGTTGGCGAGTATGCCGATTACGGCAACAGCTCGGCCACCATCGACGCCGAGTTCCACGCCAACTCGATCAGCTTCTGGCATCGTTACGACATCGAAGACGGATACGACTTTGGCCGGGTCGAAGTCTCCGCTGATGGCGGCATCTGGCAAGCGGTGGCCTCCTACACCGGCTTGAGCGAAACCTGGCAACAAGAGGTCATCAACCTCGATTCGTTTGCCGGCCAGGCCTTGCGCATCCGCTTCACCCTGGAATCGGATTCTTGGGTCACCGAAGATGGCTGGTACATTGACGATGTCTCCATCGATGGCATCGGCGGCAGCAACCAGGCACCGACTGCTCCCTTGTCATTGGCACCAAGTGATGGCGCTGCCATTGCCGGGGAGATCCAGCTGACAGTCGCCAATGTCACGGACATGGAGGGCGACGATGTGACTTACGGCTACCGCGTATACGCTGATGAATTGTTGACCAACCTTGTTGCTCGCGTGGACGGCATTCCCGCCGGTGATGGTGAAGAAACCAACTGGACAGTGAGCCCTGCCCTGGGCGACGGTGCCTACTACTGGCGCGCCTACGCAGCGGACGACGTCGAGCGCGGCCGGCTGGGCGAAGTGCGCGGCTTCACCCTGGACACCGTTGCCGGCGTCGGCGACCAGGTGATCGGTCGACCGAGCTTGAAGGTCATCGGTCGTGGCGACGAGCGGGCCGAACTGCACCTCACTTTGCCCCGCTCCGGTGATGTGTCGGTGAAGATCTACAACGCCCGTGGCATGCTGGTGCGGAATCTGTTCAGCGGCGTGGCCAGTGGCAGTCAAGTGATGGTTTGGGACGGTCGTGACACAGGCGGTCGATACGCGGCGTCCGGCGTGTATTTTGTTCAGGTGCGGGCCGGACATGAGATGATGAACGGTCGAGTGGTTTTGGTGCGGTAGCCTGATGGCGAGGCCATTGCGGCCGACTGACTTGGTGCCTGGCTATCGGGCACCTTGTTTGTTGTAGATGACCGGCATTTGCCCCTGCCACTGCCGCCACACCGCCTCTTCAGTGATCAAGTCAGCCATGAAATGCGCCACGTTGATGCGGCTTGTTTGCCCGGCGTCAAAAATAGCGCTGCGAATCGGCGAGGGATGCAATTCACAGGAGCTGCTTTCGGTCTCATCAATCAAGTTGTCGGGGCGCACCACCACCCACTGCACAGGCCCACCACCGGGACCCACCCGGACCCTCAAGTATTCCGCGGCCTGCTCGTTGTCCACGTGAGGTGGCAGCAGCAGCCGCAGCAAACCAATGACACATTTTTGAGCAAATGAGATCGGCTCCTCGAGATCGCCGTTGCGGTTGCCGGTGGTGTTCATCAACACAAATTTGACGGGCGTCGTTGGCTGGTGTGATGCAACTGCTTCGCAGAGCCGGCGGGTCGCTTCAGTGACCAATTTTTGCGGCCGGCCATAGACGCCCTTAAACGTCAAATTGTGCCCCAGGCACGACGCCACCGCATCACATCCGGCAACGTGCTGGGCCAACTCGGCATCGCTCAAATCCAGGACGCTCGCTTCCACCGCGGTCAGGTTTTTGTGCTGCCTGACGGGCTCGGGAAGGCCAGAAACAGAACGCACAATAGTCCGCACCGAGTGGTCGCGATTCAAGAGTTCTTCAGTGAGCAACCGACCTGTCGCGCCGTTTGCGCCAACGATAAGAATCTTCATATTGCCCTTTGGATTGGTTCGTTTTTTTTGACACGCGAGCGCTTGAAACGCCCGACCTTTGCCCCAATCTATTGTCGATTGAGTCTCATGGCGACCGATCACCCTGGGCCGGATCACATTCATGCAACCAGCCTTTGGGCCGTCCAAACTTGCCAGACGCCATCCATGACGTATTTTGTCTCGTATGCCAAGCAAGGCTTCCAGTCCCCGACAAAATCAGGAGCACGCCATGAATTTCCAGGACGCACAATTGCCCGACGGAGTCCAACTCGTGGGTAAAACCCCGACCATGACCGAAGAGACGGTC
>JADGEP010000307.1 GCA_016744275.1 Candidatus Krumholzibacteriia bacterium
GCCTTTGCGCGGTACAAAGCCGGCGACGATAGGGTCTCATTGGCCCTGTGGAAGGATCTGCAAAAGACCACCTCGAGTGTGGATATGCAGGAACTTGCGAAAAAAATGATCGCGAAGCTGGAGCGCAAGATCTCCATTCGCAAGCTGTACGGCGATTCCTTCATCGGTCCCATCCCGGAGCTCTAAGATGACACTGGTCCAAAACGGATACCTGCTGCTCGACAACGCTCTGCTCCTGGGCATGGCCGCCTGGTTGGGTGCCTGCGTGGGCAGCTTTTCCAATGTCCTGATCTATCGGTTGCCGCGGAACAAGGATGTCGTTCGTGGACGCAGCCATTGCCCCTCGTGTGAAAAGATGGTGGCGTGGTACGACAATATTCCCGTCTTGAGCTGGGTGCTGTTGCGTGGTCAATGCCGCCACTGCGAGGCTTCTATCAGTCCACGTTATCTGGTGGTTGAACTGGCGGGTGCGTTTTGCGCGCTGGTGGGCATCTGGCGATTTGGATGGACCGTAGAGGGGCTTTCTGCATCATTCTTTCTCATCGTCTTGCTGGATATTGCATTGATCGATTGGGAGCACATGATCATTCCGCACACGCTGACCATTGGCGGAGCTGCGGTCGGTCTGGGGTTCTCGTTCTTCATGACGCCTTCCCTTCCGGCAGCGCTTCTGGGCGCGGCGGTGGGCGCCGGCATCATCCTGGCCGTTTCCTATGGTTACAAATTGGTGCGCGGTGTCATCGGTATGGGCGGCGGCGACGTCATGCTCATGGGCATGGTGGGCATATTTCTGGGAGCGTGGGGGGCCTTGGCCGTGCTTTTTGGCGGGGCCTTGCTGGGCACCATCTACGCCTTGACCGTTGGGCGCGGAAATGTCGAAGGCGAAGCCAAATTGCCGTTTGGCACCTTCTTAGCCGCAGCTGCAGCGATTGTTCTGCTCTTTGGTCGCCAGATCATGGATTTGTACCTGACCCAATTCTGACCCCTCAGGGCAATTTCTGCCCGCTGGTATTCTTTACGGTGAAACTTCCAAATCATTTGAAACGGCTACTGGCCTTGCCAGCGGGCAATATGCGGCAATTTGGGCTCAAGGTCGTCCCGCCGGTGCCGATCATTTTTGTGGCACGCATGTTGCGAAACGCCATTGGAGATATCCGACAGGGAGTGGATATCCAATTTAACGCACGAACTTCAAGGTAGGCTTGGCATGTTCGGATTCCTGAAACGGAAACAAAAATCACTGATCGGCATGGATATCGGTTCCAATGTCGTGAAGTGTCTGCGGCTCGACCTGACAGAGGATCGGCCTGTGGTTACCCATTTCGCCATGGCGGACCTTCCGCCCGAAGCGATTGTTGATGGGGAAGTCATGGATCGGGAGTTGGTCATCGAAGCCATCCAGGAGGCCGCCACCAAGGCTGGCATACCTGACGAACCCGTGGCCAGTGCCGTCTCCGGACGCGCGGTCATCGTAAAAAAGATCGTCATGGACAAGATGAGCGAAGCAGACGCCCGCGAGGCGATCTACTGGGAAGCTGAACAGCATGTCCCCTTCGACATCGATGATATCACTTTGGATTTCCAGATCCTGCAAGAAGACATCGGGGCCGACCAGATGGAACTGCTGCTGGTGGCGGCGAAGAAGGACATGATCCTTGGCCATGCGGAATTGATCCGCGATGCGGGCTTCCAACCCCTGGTCATTGACGTCGCTTCGTTCTCCAACCAGAACACCTGGGAATTCCTGGCAGCCAACAACAACGTGATGGCTGCGGTCGTGGAAGAAGAAACATCTGCGGTCGATCCGGAAGACTCGGTCGACGAGTTGGACCTGTTCGACGATAGCGATCAGGACGAATCCCTCGAAGCAACCTCAGAGCAAAGCGGTGAATTTGTGGCCTTGCTGGACGTCGGTGGCGGCGTCACCAATGTGCACATTGTGCGTGACGGCGTGCCGTACTTCACGCGGGATCTGCCCGTGGGCGTGGCGCATTTCATCGAGGAATTCCAAAAACAACTGGGTCTGACCTACGACACGGCGCACGGCGTGGCGCGTGGTCATCTGGAAGATGTGGACCAACAACTGGTCACCGACATCGTCCGCTCCGTTGGCAGCGAAATCTATCAGGGACTGGAGCCAAGCCTGTCCTACCTGAAGACCTCCGGTGAAGCCGATGGTATCGACCGTATCGTATTGAGCGGCGGCGGTGCCCACCTGCCAGGTCTCCTGGAATATCTGTCCGAAAGCTACAATGTCCCCAGCGAAAAGGCCGATCCTTTGGCCGGGCTGGACTATGACCCTGATCTCTTCGGCGACGGAGAGGCGGAGGAGTTGAGCCCATTGCTCACCGTGAGCGTAGGCCTGGCACTCAGAGAGGCGGTGGGAAAATGATTCGCATTAATCTTCTGCCCCGGGACGAGATGCCTGCCGTCAGTAAGATGTCGATGCCCAACGTTGGCGCATTTGCACCCCTGGCCCTGATCTTCGTGGCTGTCATCGGTATTGCCGGTGCCCACTATCATCAGTCCCAGCAGATCACGGCATTGCAGGATACGATTGCCGAAGAAGAGGCCGAAACGCGCCGGTTGGCGCCTGAAATCGCCAAGATCAAAAGGCTCAACCAGCAGCGCAAGGATCTCAACGACCGCCTGGACGTGATCACGCGTCTGGATGGCGATCGCTACTTCCGCGTGCATCTGATGGACGAGTTGAATCGGAGCATGCCCAGTCACCTGTGGCTGACCCGATTCGAAGATGTCGGTGCCGACAAGTACGCTGTCGAAGGCGTCACGTTCAGCAACTTCCTCGTCAGTGACTTTCTCCAGAACGTCACCAACAGTCCTTACTTCTCGGCCGTCGATTTGCTCGTCGCCGAAAAGGGCGAAATCGAAGACGTGAAGGTCATCAAATTCAAGGCCCAGGCGAAGGCCGTGCGCAAATCTGCGCCCGCGCCTTTTGAAGGATAAGGAAGGATCGTCATGGATATCAATGTCAAGGATCCGAAATTTCTGCGCTGGGTCGGCGCGGCGCTCCTGGTGGCGGTGATCGTACCGATGTACTTCATGTCGTCGATGTACTCATTCACCCACGCCTCGCGCACCCAGACCATTGCGGAACTGGACGCCCACCATCAGAAGCTTTCCCGCGATCTCGAGCGTGCTCGTTTGCTGGTTCGCAATCTGGAACGGGTGGAGCAGGAGTACGCCATATTGAACGACCAGTGGAAGGTCGCTCAGGCGCTGCTGCCCGAACAAAATGAAATGCCCGACTTGCTGCGCAAGGTCACTGCGGCCGGACAGCAATCAGGAATCGAGTTTGAACTTTTCAGGCCCCAGACACCGGTGAATCAGGGTTTCTACTCTGACAATCCGGTCCAGGTGCGCATCGCTGGTGGCTATCATCAGACCGGCGTGTTCCTCAGTCGTCTGGCCAACCTGAACCGTATCGTGAATGTCTCTGACCTGAATATCGAAGGCATAGCTGATCAAGGCGATACCCCTTATTCGATGATCTCAGAGTTGACGATCACGGCCTATACTCAGGGTGTAGCCAACGAGCAACCCGGCGCAGCCGGAGCCGATGGAGCCACCCAGACTCTCACCGCCCAGGCTGGCAACAGCCGCGTGGGCGCAGCCAAGGCCGCCGCAGGCCACTAAGGAGTGACGATCATGCGAAAGTACAACTTCAATATGTCCGTCGCGATGACCCTGGTGGTTGTGTGCGGGCTCCTGGCCAGCACACCGCTTCTGGCGGAAGACGCGCCGGCCAAGGCTGACACGGGAAGCGACGCGGTCTCACCGTCGCAGATTTCCCGGGATCGCATCAATGCGATCCGAGCCAACGAGTTCTTTTACCAGAGCTTTGGCAAAGATGATCCGTTCACGACTCTTGTCAGTGGAGACTTTGAACAAGCCTCTGCCGCTGAGCTGGTCGACATGAACAGCGCCCACCTGGTGGGTGTGATGTGGGGTCAGGACGACAAGTTCGCCTTGGTCGAAGACGGAGAAGGTTTTGGATATATCCTGCGTGTAGGCGACCGCGTGCGAAATGGGCGCGTCGTCAGCATTCGTAAAAGCTCACTCACAGCGCGGGTCACTCTGTACGGAATCACCAGCAAAGTGGTTCTCAAGTTGGAAAAAACGGAGGGTAAGTAATGAACGGCAAGACCCGCAACATGACTTCCGGAATGTTGGTCATTCTGGTGATGATGCTTTCGACCGTTGCGCTGGCCCAGGACGCCGCACCAAACAGTGCGACCCCTGTGGCTGCCGAGACGGAATATATGGGACGCCCCATTTCACTTGATGTTCAGGACGCCGAAATTTCGACGGTCCTGCGTTCTCTGGCCGGGTTTTCCGGGGTGAATATCGTGGCTTCGCCCCGCGTGGTGGGCAAGGTCACCGTCAAGTTGGAAGACGTGCCCTGGAAAGAGGCGCTGGCCGTGATCCTGCGCGCTCACAGCTTCGACTATGTCGAGGAACAAGGCATTTTTCGCATCGACACAGCTGAAGAGCTGCGTCAGGAAACCCTGTCCAGCGAACGGGCCCGCAAGCAGGTCGAAGACCTCGCGGAACTGAAGTTGGGCATCGCGTCGTTGAGCTATGCCAACGCCGAAGAGGTCAAAAACGCTTTGGAAAAGATGTTGACCGAACGCGGCAACATTGACGTCGATACACGTACCAACAGCTTGCTGGTGAACGACGTTGGCCCTCGGGTTAAACTGATCACTGACATGGCTTACCAGCTGGATACCAAGACCCCTCAGGTGGAGATCAATGCCCGCCTGGTCGATATTGATACCCGCGCCACGCGCGATCTGGGCATCAACTGGGGACTGAGCAACTTTGTGGCTCCCGGCGGCAA
>JADGEP010000308.1 GCA_016744275.1 Candidatus Krumholzibacteriia bacterium
TTCGAACCTGATCTGCACCCGGTTTTCACCTTCAACCGTGAGGCTGCGAAAAACGGTGCCATCCTGCCCGCCCTTCAGGGTCAGATCTGTTCGGCCCGATGGCGAGGCGCCGCTGGCCCAGGCCACCGAGGCGACGGCCAGGAAAATCAGAGCCACGCCCAGTAACCGGGAAATTTGGAGTCTGCATTTCTTCAACATCATCTCAGCCTTTTATTGGCGTGCCGGCGATCCGGCCGCGGTTCAGTTGTTTAAGCATCAGTTGTTCAAGCGGTAACGAAACGTGATCGTGCCCCATTGCTCTTTGGTGGCTTGGCCACTGAGGGCTTCGAAGCGCCACTGGCGCAAGGCGGCCACTGCATTGCGGTCAAAATCCACCGCGCCGGCCGTCTTTTGGATCTGCACGTTTTCTTTCACCCGACCTGAGGCCAATACCAGAAAATAAAGGGTGACGGTTGCTTCCACCCCTTCGGTTGTGGCCCAGGCGGGATACCCTGGCATCGGGTGTTCCAGCACCTGGCGATCAGCCACCAGGCCAGTCAAAGTGGCGCCGCCCAGAGTGCGCACCGTTTCGGCGCCCGTTGCGGCCTGGGCGTTGGTTGACCCCGTGTTTGGCTTTAAAGTCGGCAGAGTCGCCGCCGTTGCAGACGAAGTCGTGCCCCGTTTCAAAGCCACCGCCGGTTCATGGCTGCCGCCACCGCGATTGAGGTTCACCGGAGTCTGGTTCCGCGTGATGGGCGCCATGGTGGCCAACGATGTGTTCAACAAACTGCTGGATATCTGTGACCGCACGGACAAGGCCCGGCTCACTTCTGGCGCTGGCTTCAAGGCGCTCATTTTTTCCCGCAAGACCTCCGACTGATTGTCGTTGCGGGCCAGTTTCTCTTTGATAGAAGGCTGGGCAATAGGCTTCGCCTTTGTGACCACAGCCTTGATTTTCTCCGGCTCGGGTTTGATCAGGACCGGCTTCGGCTGCGAAACCTGCTCCAGCCAAGTGATCTCCACGATAGTCTCGGGCACCGGCGCCCACTGCCGGTTGAGAAATAGCCAGCCGAACAAAAGCACGTGCAGCCCGGCGCTGATCACCAGGGTGCGGCGAAAGCGCACCCGCATCTGGCCAAATTCCTGATTCAGGGTCAAAGCTGTCATGGCGACACCACCTCTGCCGGTCGGGTGGCAATACCCAGATGCACCGCTCCGCCGGCCCGCGCTGCGTCCAGCACTTCTCGCACCGCCGCGTGGGACAGGCCAGCGTCAGCCCGCACGACCACCTTCAGCGGTTCATCGGCAATCGCCTGGCGGTTTCGCAGCAGAGGAGCGATCTGGTCAGGTCCCGACAGCAATTGGTCGTCCAGAGCCAGTTGCCCGTTTTCGGATATCGTGAGGCTGATATAGCCGGAGTTCTCCAGCGCCCGGGCCCGAGCCTCGGGCAAATCCACTTCCAGCTCCGCCACCGACAGCATCGGCGCGGTGATCAAGAGAATGATCACCAGGACCAGGGCCACATCGATGATGGGCGTGACGTTGATTCGGGTCAGCAAAGGCGCCGACTGCACCAGGGGTTCTCTCATCAGTTGCCTGCTTCCATGTCCATCAGAATCACTTCCGGTTCAATTTCTGGCGACCGCGACGCCCATGGCACCGCTCAGTTTCGCAATGTCCAGAACCTGGACAAAAGTGCCATGGCTGACCTGATCCGCACAACGAACCGCCACTTCCTTGCTGGCGGCCATGGCGAGCAAAGGGGCGATGGTTTCCGGCAGGTTTTGCACTTGAACCACATCCTCATTCACCCGGACTTCGGAGTCCGATAGAATATCCAGGCTCACCTGGGCCACCACGGCCTCTTCGCTGGTATTGGCCATAGCGGTGGCGGTCTGGCGCAAGGCCAGGCTCGATTCAAACGCCAGCGGCGTGGCCAGCAGCAGGATAATCACCAGCACCAGGGAGACGTCGATCAGCGGCGTCATGTTGACGTCTGCCAAAGGCCCATCCTGATCCGGATTGCGATTCCAGCGGAACGATTTCATGGCCACCCTAACCCGCCACTGCGGTGGCTGTTTCCTGCGGCGAATTCGCCTGCCCAATCTTGTCCGTGTTGGTGCTGGCCTTGACCATCTGCGCCACGGCAACGGCACTGGCGGCCGCGTCTTTTTCACGCAGAGCCACACAGAGACTGCGGGTGTGGTTTTCGGCCACCGTCAGCATGATATTCAAGCGGCGATTGAAATGGTTGTAGAGCATGACCGCCGGCACGGCGATAACCAGGCCTGCAGCCGTCGTCACCAAGGCTTCAGCCACACCGGATGCGACCAATGAGGACGCCCCCGCTCCGGCTGCTCCCATGGCATGAAAGGCCCGCATGATGCCCCAAACGGTGCCCAGCAAACCGATCAGCGGCGCGATGGCCGCCATGGTGCCCAACATGCCGGTATTGCGCTCGAGCAACAGCTTCTGCTGACTCAGGGCCACCTGCATGATCTCTTCGGTTTCCCTGGGCGCCGTCAGAAAGCCAGCCATGGTCGTGGCGGCCACCTTACCCATGGGATGGGAGTTGTTGCCGCAGTGGGTGATCGCCACCTTGATTTGATCATCGCGCACGGCCTTCAGCGCCTCGATCAGGGTGGCATCGGCGTCGCCGGAACGCTTGCGAAAGTAGACCACGCGCTCCAGGGCAAAACCCAGGGTAATCACGCTGCATCCGACAAGCACCAGCAGGATCGGGCTGTCGGTCAGGGCACCGATCCAATTGAATTCCACGAACATGTTGACTCCTTCAGTTTTAAAAACGTCCGGCCCTCAGGCCGAAGCGGAACCTATTGCAATGCGGCCGCGATTTCCGAGGCCCGGCCAGTGGCCGCAGCCACCAATTCGGGATCCGCGGCGTTGTTCATCAAATCTCTATAGGAAGCCAGGGCCCGGCCGTATTGTTCGGTGTCTTCGAACAGCACCGCACAACGGGCCACCGACGACAAACGGTACGGGTCGTCCACCGTGCTGCCACCACGGGCAGCCAGGGTGTAGGCTTCGATGGCCTTTTTGGTCCGATCCTTCTTCTCGAAACAACCGCCCATGCGGTAATAAATCTGGGCATGTAAGGCCGGTTCGGGCTTGGCCCGCGCCGCAGCCCGATACGCCGTGATGGCATCAAACACCCGGCCAGACACTTCACTGATGTCGCCCAACTGGAAAGCCACTTCGGCGGTCCGCGCGTCGTCGGCATATTGGGCCTGATAGGTGTTGAAGTGGGCGGTGGCCTGGTCCAGGTCGCCTTTCATCCGACTGCACAGCGCCAGATTGAAGAGCGAGGCCTTGGCCATTTCGGGCTCTGCCCTGTCCGCCAGAACGGTGTTGAAGTACCCCTCTGCCTGGTCGTACTGACCGGACGCGAAGTGGTTCATGCCCAGGCGGAAATGCGCCGATGTCTTCAGGCCGCTGTCGGCAAAGAAGCCGAGGAATTGTTCGTAAGCCACCCGCGCCTTGTCGCTTTCCTGAGCCTGATCCAGGGACTCGGCCATCAGGAATTGGGCCCGGTCGGCGTCGGTGTAACCGGGGAACCGGCTCACCACGCGGCGGTACTCGTCGGCCGCGGCCACAAAATCGCCGTTTTCGTACAGGCGACCGGCAATCTGGAATTGGGCGTCCGGTGCAAAAGAACCCTGGGGGTATTTCTCCAGCAGCACACCCAGCTCCTTGATCCCGCCTTCTTGTTGGCCCATGCGATAGAGCGCCAATTCGATTCCCCGGTCCGCATCCGGCTTCAGGGCCGAAGTGGGGTGTTGCCGGATCAAGGCTTCGTAGCCAGCAATGGCAGCGGCGTCCTGGCCCGCGTTGTAGTCACATTGGGCAATGCGCAGCAGCCCCAGGCCAGCCGCATGGTTATTGCCAAAATTGTCCAACAGACCCTGGTAGCAACGTTTGGCCGCCGCGTATTCTTCGGCCTGGAAATAGAGATCTCCCGCCCGCGCCCAGGCCTTTTCGGCCATCTCTGCCGCCGGCGCCAGATCGACGATGGTTTCCCAACGGTCAATGGCATCGCCGCCCCGATCCAGGCGCAGGTAACACAACCCCGCCTGATAGAGCCCCAACAGGTGTTGTTTGTGGCCTGGATAGCCAGCCGCGAATTCTTCATAGGCGTCGACTGCATCCTGGTATTGCCCTTGATTAAATCGCACGTGAGCGACGTTCAGCAAGGCTTCGGCAAAGGGCTTCAAGTCGCCTTCGCCGGTGTACTGTGCCAGCATGTCTTCGCTGGTCTTGATGGCCAGATCCTCTTCACCCAGCTGGGCGTAGGTCCAGGCCAACAGTTGATTGGCCGTCGTGGCCGCCGGATGGCGCGGGTGTTCATCCCGCACCCACTCCAGGTTTTGACGAGCCGCCGCGTACTGGCCTTGACTGGCCATGGCGTCGGCATCGATCAAGGTTGACCAGATGCGCCAGAAGGAACCGCTCGGCGGAAACTTCTGCAACATGGCATGAGGAGCTCCGGTCAACTGACCCAGATCGCCCACCCGATGCCACGCCACTTCGGTCATGCACAGGGCCGCCTCCACCAATTCCTGATGCTCGGCGCTGGCAAAGACGATGGTGCCGTCGCTGTTTTCGTGCCGTGCGTACCGGTCCAATACGATCTGAAAGTACGGCACCGCCGCGCGGGGATTGCCCGCGTCCAACAACGCCGTGCCTGCCATGTAGGCCGCCGCTGGTGCTTCGGGCTCCAGCGGATAGCCCGACACCACGGCCATGTAACTGGCGGTGGCGTCGTCGTACTGTTTCATCTGGCTGTAGCAGCGCCCCAGACGGTATTGGGCACTGGCGGCGATGGACTTGTCGTAGTAGCTGGAAAGAACCGTGGTGTACTCGATT
>JADGEP010000309.1 GCA_016744275.1 Candidatus Krumholzibacteriia bacterium
CTTCAAGAGCATTCCGAACGAAGAGGTGAAAAGCCTGAAGTAGCAATACGTTGCTAGTTTTTCTCTCCAGGGCCGGCCGTTGCTTTAGCGATGGCCGGCCTTTTCTTCGCCAAGAATTCCCACTTGTCTCCCATCTGCCCAAAACAGCGAATAAGGCTAGCCTTTGAGGTTCCGGTTGCCTATTCTTTCTGCACGCAGGCGATCTCCAAACGTCCGGGAACTTCCCGCAGACCAGCGGGTTGCAATTTCGCGTCGGCCCTCCGCCTCGCAGGCTGAGAAGTCCATTGATGGAGCAATGAGCCGTTGCTATCGTGCAGCGGTCAAATCTCAAGATCTTTCCAGTCCGCACTGGAATACGATGACCGGGAGCCTGTTTCCGCCTATGAAACGCCTTGTGCGAATTTGCATGTTGTTCATGCTACTGCTGATATCGACCAACGCTGTCGCCCAGAATGGCCTTGGCCAGTCCGGTGCGCCTGTTCTTGTCACCGAAATCGAAGTTGTGGGGGCCCTGACGGTGGGCTCGCGTCAGGTGCTGGCCTGGTCGGGACTGGAAACGGGAAAACCGTTGACCTCCGACCTGGTGGCCAGTGGCATCCGCAATCTGTTTGCGACCCAGAAGTTCTCTGACGTATTCATCTACCGGCAGGATGTGCCCGAGGGCGCGCGGTTGATCATCAACCTGCAAGAGTTTCCCCGCATTCGCAGCGTGAACTTTGCCGGCAATGATAAAATCAAGGAAAGCGATCTGCGGGCAGAATTCACCGTACACGTGGGGCAGTTCGCCAATCCGGCCGTGGTCCGGCGGGAACTGCAACCTTTGCGGGAGCTCTACTACGAAAAAGGCTACTACAATGTGGCCATTCATCGGGACAGCTCGGTGGTCGATGCCAACAACATGGAAGATCTGGTCGTGACCGTTATCGAAGGCGACAAGGTCAAGGTCCAGTCCATCAGCTTCGAGGGCAATGAGCACCTGGACGACGGGCAACTGCGGTCGGCCATGAAGCAGGGCACCAAAGGATTTCTGAAAAGCGGCACTTTCAAACGGTCCCAGTTCGAGGCGGACAAGGAACTGATTGTCACCCGTGCCCGTAACGAAGGTTATCTGGATGCTGCGGTCACCGATGTGGAGTTGAATTTCCGTGAGGAAGAGCCGGAAAAGCTGGACATCTCCATTACGGTTGAAGAGGGCGAGCGCTACTTCATCGGCGACATCCACTGGTCGGGCAATACGGTGTTTGATGACATCGCCATCGCCGACCTGATTTGGCTGAACAAAGGCGACGTCTTCAAGGAAGACCAGTACCTCGAGGCACTGGCCAACCTGCAGCAGGTTTATGCGGACCGGGGCTACATTTACATCACCGTCGAACCCGAACGGGATATCGTTGCTGAAACGGTGAATGTGAATTTCACGTTCATCGAAGGGCAACCGGCGAAGATCAACGACATTCAGCTCAGTGGCAATACGAAGACCTTTGACAAGGTCATCTTGCGGGAGATGCGCACCTTCCCTGGTGATACCTTCAGCAATACCCGCATCCAGTCCACGCTGCGGGATATTTTTCAAACGGGTTTCTTTGAAGACGTGCAACCGGACATCCGGCCGGTCGAAAACGGCGACGTCGATATGATCCTGAAGCTGAAGGAAAAGCAGACCGGTCAGTTCATGTTCGGCATGGCCTACAGCGCCGAGACGAGCCTCAGTGGCTTTATTCAAGTTGCCGAGACAAACTTCCAGGGCAAGGGCCAGAACATTGGTCTCACCTGGCAGTTTGGCAGCCGCCGCCGCTACGTCGATCTCAGTTTCACCGAGCCGTGGTTCATGGGCACGCCAACGCTGATCGGTGCCGATCTCTTTGATCGCTACCAGTACAACCTGGACGATTTTTACGAAAGCCGGGTCAAGGGCTTCAGCCTGCGCCTGGGGCGCCGCATTCCTGGAACCCGGTTCAGCCGCGTTGGGCTGCGCTACGAGCTGTCGGAAACCAAGCTGAGCGAATTCAGCAGTGCCTACGAATCCTACGTGGCCGGATTGGAAAATTCGCTGGGCAGCAACGATCTGGATTGGACGCCCCTGACCCAGATCGAATGGCCGCAGTTGAAAAGCAGCTTGCGGGTTTCGTTCAACCGCAATTCCACGGACAATCCCTTCTTTCCGACTTCGGGTTCTAAATCCAGTTACAGTCTTGAGGTCGCTGGCGGCCCTCTCGGCGGGGAAATCGAATTCCAGGAACACGTGCTTTCCCATTCTTCATACCAACGGTTGCCCGGGGGCTTCGCCTTGCACATGCGCGGGTTCTTTGGTCTGCTCAATGGATCTTCGGTGCCGGATTGGGAGCGCTATCGCCTCGGTGGCAACCGCCGCTATCCCTTGCGTGGATACAAGGATCTGGAAGTCGTGCCGCAGGGCAATCCGACCTTTGTCGGCGGGCGTTACTTCACCATCCTGAACGCGGAGGTCCTGTACCCCTTGACCAAGGCGGTGCAGTTGCTCAGTTTTCTGGATATGGGTGATGTTTGGAACAGTTTCTCGGAAGCGGACATGGCCAGCCTGCGCAAGGGCGCCGGCTTTGGCATCCGGGTGGAAGTGCCCATGATGGGAACCATCGGCTTTGACTACGGTTACGGCTTCGACCGTGAGGATTTCCTTGGCAACAAGGACCCTCGCTGGGAGCCGCATTTCAACATTGGCAACTTCTTCTAGGGCCCAGGTGGGTGCCCGGGGAAATGGCCTCAACCTGATTCCGGTGCTGATAGGGCGCTGAGAATCGGAGGATCAAATGCAAAAGATGATAGTGATTCGCGCCGCGGTATTGATGCTGGTTCTGGGTGCTTTGACGCCCGGTTTGGCGCTGGCAGCTGACGAAAAGCCCTTGGCTGTAGTCGACTCCCAACGCATTGCCGAAGAATACGAAGCCGCGCGAGACGCTCAGGAGCAATATCAGAAGTTCTTGCGTGAGTTGGAGTTGGATGTGGAGGACCGGGAGAAAATCCTGACCGCCATGGCCGAAGAAATCGACAGCCAGAAGATGCTGTTGGGTGCCGACGCTCTGGCCACCAAGATGCAGGCATTCGAGCAAAAGCGGGCCGAGTATTTCCAGTTTCGCGAGACCATCGACCAGCGCGCTGAGGCCGAGTACAAGGCCAAAATCAGCCCGATTCTGGACCAGATCAAGCTGATTGTCGAGCGCATCGGTAAGGAAGAAAACTACGGCCTGATTGTGGATTCTGCTGCTTTGGCGGTGCTCTATATCAACCCGGACTACGATCTGACCAACCAGGTGTTGGCGGCATTGGCTCGCGGGGACGACTGAGAAACGTCGATTTTTGTTGACAGCGAGCTGAAATCCACTGAAATTTTAGTGGAAATACTAGAGACTTGCTCGTCTCTCACTCAATTGGACTTGCCCCTCGCCTGATAAGGTGGGGGGCGGTTCCTTAAATGGGCGCAGATGCTGGGGACACGAAAAGGAAAACCATGCTGCCGCTGAAGTTGAGTGAAATCGCGAATTTGGTCGGGGGCACCCTGGTGGGCGACACTGACCCGCTGCTGACCGGAGTGTCGGGATTGGCTGAGGCCAATGAGAACGAGCTGAGTTTTTTGGGTCTGGGGAAGCCCGCATCCGAAGCGAACAAGAGCGCGGCTGGTGGCCTCTTTGTGGCGACCACGATTGCAGTGGACAAACCCTGCATTCAGGTGGAGGATCCGTATCGGGCCTTTGCCATGGTGCTGGCCGGGATGGATATCGAGATTGATCGCATCTTTCCGCCGGGCGTGCACAGCACCGCGGTGGTGGATGACACGGCAGACGTGAGTGGGGCGACGGCCATTGGTCCGTACTGTGTTGTCGGCGCTGGAACCATTTTGGGTGCCGGCACCCGCTTGGCCTCTCACGTGATCATCGGTTGTGATGTGGTCATGGGAAACGATTGCGTGATTTATCCGCAGGTTGTCATCCGCGAAGGGTGCCGACTGGGAGATCGCGTCATCGTTCATGCGAGTGCAGTGATCGGCAGCGATGGTTTTGGCTATTTGCCTGGCGCTGCCGGAATGCAGAAGGTGTCTCAAGTGGGCATCGTGGAAGTTGGCGACGATGTCGAATTTGGCGCCGGGGTGACCGTTGATCGGGCCACCGCCGGGCGCACGGTCATCGGCGCGGGTTGCAAAATCGACAACCAGGTGCAGATCGCGCACAATGTGCAGATGGGGCATCATTGCGCCCTGAGTGCGCAGGTCGGCATCGCCGGCAGTTGCGTGGTTGGCGACGGCGTTGTTTTTGGTGGTCAGGTGGGAGTGGGCGACCATCTCACCATCGGGTCCGGAACCAAGCTGGGAGGTCAGAGCGGAGTCACCGCGAATCTGGCTCCTGGCAGCCGGGTGTTTGGCACTCCGGCACAGGATGTGAAAGAGTCTTTCCGAACCACTGCCGCCACCCGGCGGTTGCCGCAATTGCAGGCGACGGTTCGTGAGTTGCATAACATGGTGGCCCAGTTGGAGGACCGACTGGCTGCCGTCGAGGGGCAAATGCCTCCGACAAACAATGCTACAAACAATGATCAGGAGAACTGACAGGTGCTCTGGCTGCAGAAGACCCTAAAAAAAGAAGTGACCGTCGAAGGCGTCGGCCTGCACTCGGGTGCCAAGGCCCGCATGACGTTCAAACCTGCCGGACTGAACGTTGGGCTGGTCTTTGTCGTGCCCGGCGCCGATGGTGACATCGAAATCCCCGCCTTGGTCGAAAACGTGACCGGCGAGCAGGACTTGGTGCGGGCGACGACCCTGGCCAAGGAGGGCGTGACGATCCATACGGTGGAACACGTGCTGGCTGCGATGTCGGGCAT
>JADGEP010000030.1:0-5255 GCA_016744275.1 Candidatus Krumholzibacteriia bacterium
ACTTGAGACAGCCCCCAAAAGCAGCCCCACGCTCAACAACAGCGCCCAGGCGAATCCCCGCTGGCGGACAAGATCATTCGTGCGTTCCATCTGCTCGTTCCCCTTCATGGCCACTAACTGGCCGATCGCGGCTCCCGAATAGGCACTGATGTGCCCGTACTAAGAAGACGGTCCCCCTGCGCGGCGTTCCTGATGCAAGCGCTGGCCTTGATTCAGGATATCCCGCAGTGTCGTCAATTCCATGGGCTTGCTGGCCTTTTGATCCACCACCGATGAATCGGCCGCAGCCAAACTGTCGTCCTGTTCCCATCCCGTCACCATCACTATGCTCAGGCAAGGGTCGCCAACCCGCAACCGGGTTGCAAGTTCCAGTCCACTGAGGCCTGGCAAATTCAGATCAATCAGGGCCACTTCCGCTGATCCCGGTTTGTATTCTGCCAGTGTTTGACGCCCATCCCGACAAGCCTGAACTTCACAGCCCAGCTCGGCCAGAACATCTCCCAGCATCTCCCGCACTCCGGCCTCATCGTCGACCACCAGGACCCGCCTTGGCAGTGAGGGGGTTTCGCTATTCTTCCGATCGAGGGCTGCACTATTACCTCGCGGCAGATCCAAGATAAATACGGCTCCGGATCCCTGATTCGATTCCGCGCTGAGTCGCCCGCCCGCGCGTTTCAGCAACTGCCGGCAACCTGCCAAGCCAAGGCCGCGACCTTTTTCACCGCTGCTGCTCACACCTGCCACAAACACCTGCTCCGGATCACCGGCGGGCAGTCCCGGGCCATTGTCGGCCACCCGCACCAGAATGCGGTCATCACCGGACTCTTGCTGACTCAATACAACCTCGCCCCCGGCGGGCATGGCCCCCAATGCGTTCAACAACAGATTGGACAATACTTCGCGCAAAACCTGTGGCGACACCGCAGCGGCCGCCTCGTTCTCCAACAGATTCTTCCACTGAAAATTTCCGCCATCTGCGGGCCACACCAACAGGCGGGCCTGTTCACCGACGTCCTTCAACCGGGAACCGGCAGGCGGCATCATCTCGGCCGCGGCCCCAGTCCCAGTCCCCAGCCGGCGCAGCATCGTCGCTGCGTCGCCGGATGCCAATAAAATGGCCTCCAGATGACGAGCCAACTCCGCATCTTCGGCCCGCTTCAACAACAGCCCGGCCCGTCCGGTGATCACCGCCAACATCTGGTTCACATCATGCACCACTGCCGCGGCGCCCAACGCGTCGCCATTTTTCGTTTTTTTATCTGCAGCTTCGTCTGTCATGGATTCCTTTCGGCGCCCGGCCATCCCACGGCGCAGCAACACCCCGCCAGAGCACGGCCCAATAATACACCGGCGACGGCGCAAGGTCACCATGGAGAATGCGGCTGATTGTGGGGAAGGGAAAAATTCAGACGTTCGAAATGGCCTGTGGCGCGGCACTCAGATTCAACGCGAGGGCAGGCCGGTCTTTGGCAACAGTCAATATCACCAAAGTGGCCGCCAGGGTTTCCACCAACTGCGGGGCCACCATGAAACGGGCCAGCCGCTCCAACTCATCGGCAGGGTCCACACCAGCAGTCGCGTTGACCAAACGGGTGCGGTGACTCGCTGCGGCCGCCAACTCGTGCTCACCGTCAGCCGCAGCAACGATCAATTGCAGCCCAAATTCCTGGGCCGGGTTCTCTTCCAGCCGGATGGCGATGGGGCTGTTCGGGCACGCCATGCTCACCGCGCGAGACATTTGTGTCACCACGCTCGACAACAGGCGGGCATCGGTTTGCACCTCGAGGTCGCGAAGCCCTTCCGCCACGCTCACCTCTCCCGCGCCATGCCAATGGCCCACTATCTCATCGATGGCAACCTGCTGCCAATCCACGGGCCCGGCACCGGCGTTGGCCGCCAACAGGTCCTGGCTCCATTCCACCGTCTGATGCAATCGGCGCACGTTGCGCAGGGCAATGTCCACCATTTTGAGTTTGGGATCAGCCGCGACACCTTCGGCACCCATGCCGCCCATTTCTCCCTCCAAAACCTCCAAGGACGTCTTGATGGCCGTCAGCGGGCTGCGCAACTCGTGTCCCAGGAAATGCAGATAGGAATCGGATTCCTGATGGCCTCCGGCAACACCCTCGCCCACCACTTCACGACGCAATTCAGAAGCCCGATTCAAGGAAGAGCGCAGCGCCAGACGCAGTTCGGCGCCATGGCGGTCCGTACCTGCCAATACCAACCATTGGGCAGGCAGTTCGGTAAGAGACAAATCGGCACTGTTGATAAAAATCAAGGGGGCGGCAGGAGCTGCCGCTCCCCTCGAACCATCGGGCACAGTGCCCAGGCAAGCATCCCGGAATTCTTCAAAATTTCCCTGCAGGATCACCGCGTCGCAGTCCAGGACAGTGGGGACATCGTCCACGAACGGCAGTTGACCCACCGTCACGCCCCACTTTGCCAGCAGAAAGCGCAACTCGGTCACCTGTTGTTCATCACCACCTAGCAGAACGTGAGACAAGGAAATTCCTCCGGATTACGCGGGCTACTCATCCACATATTCCAGAATCTGCAAAGGCTGTACCATTTGTAATGATGTTGTTTTTCAGTATCTTATGGGGTTTCTACGGCACATCACAGCCCCACATGCTCCCCCGCTGGGAATCATGAGGAACCCGGAGAAATCGCCACCCACTATGGGGCAAACAGACCCCAGATGCTCATTCGCAAGGCTCTACATCACCCCATGAGGCAAGATGCAATGGGGCAGCGGCATATCCTGCCTGGGTTGCCTGAGGTCTTAGGGGGAAGATTGATTTTCGGTCGGGCGGCCCGTCGGTCGGGGCTCTTTTTGCGGGTTCGCGTTCTCTTCTTCGGCGGCACCCGGGCGGTACTTGGGACTATCAAAACGCCAAGCAACGGTGAAGCGCCACTCCGCCGAACGGTCCAGCGAGCCCTGAACTTCCCGCGCCACCTTCAATCCCACCGATCCATCATCGGTCCAGGACATCCAGCGTTGCACGCCCACCAACTGGGATTTGCGTCCGTCTTCATTGCGGTAGTCCCAGGTCAAATGCCAAGCCGAGCCTCGCCCCCTGTATTGGGCCAAAGATGCGCCCAACTGATAGCCACTGGGGAAGGCCAGCGAGTCCAGAAAGTCCCGACCGCTATCCATGTGCACCAGATAGCCTGCCTGGAGTCCGGCTTGCAGGTCGCCGCGCAAGACGACCGGCTTGCGCATTTGCAGCCGAAAAGGAATGCTCTGAGACGAAAAAGGATAGACCCGATCGCTGCCACTGGGCAAGCCGAGGGCCAGGCCAAAATCCACCCCGCGCACCAGAGGCAAAACCAAAGGACCAGTCACTCCGATTTCAAGTTTGCCAAAGCCACTGACCCGGCTTTCTCCCGGCCAGCCAGCCTGACCATCTGGCCCCAGCACCCAGGGCCAACGCGAGGCCAACGGCGTTTCCCCGGAGCCAAAGGTCTGATGAGGCAGGCGCAAAAAGAAAGTGGCCGCGTCTCCCGCCGGCAAAACGGCCGTCAACAGGATGCGGCTTGCCGTCCAGTCGAATTTTCGATCGGAGAAACGATCCAGATCCACCGCCAAAGCCAATCGGCTGGTGGAATCAGCAGGTGCGGAATGCGGCATCGGGTCCAGGTGCATCAGTTGTGCGTGAACTGCCGCCGGTGCCAAAAGGGTGAACAATAGCAAGAGCACCAAAATGCCCAACGAGTTGCCCAACCTTTTGTCCAGCCATTTGTCCAGTGACCAGCGCGCCGGCAGTGAACAAATCACCGCGGCGCCTGCTCGATGAGCCGAACCACTCCCGCATCTTCGAAATAGCATTTGATGATCTTGCGGCCACCGGGCAATACTTCCTTGCCCACCACCACACCGCAGTCTTCCCAAGCCAGGTGATGAATGCACTGGCCCATCTCGTAGGTTCCCCAGGGGCGGTACGGCGTGGATTCCGATACATCCAATTCGGCCAACATGGCTGCGTATTCGTGAATCGGTTCAGCCGGTTCTTTCGACTCTTCGGACTCGGATTTTTTGACCGTGCCGCCTTTGTCGTCGAGAGCAGTTTCATCCGCCACTGGTTCCGTCACCGACTCAGGAAGATTCTCATCTTCGGGCAGGAACGGGCTGGCAGCTTCGCCCGACTTTTTACGGCTCGCCTCCTGGGCGGCCATCATGTCGGCAGGACTGTCCCAGGGCATTGAGTCGTCGCCGGATTCAGCGGCAGGAGGGCCCTCGCTCTCGACCGAAGAGCCTTTCGTATCCGAAGCCTTTTCTTCTGCGGTTGCTTCTGCGGTTGCTTCTTCGGTAAGATCAGCACCGCTCAATTTTGGCAAGAAGCCCTGGCACTGGGGGCAGCGAAACCAGATCACACCATCGTCATCATCCCCATCACTGGTGGGCACAACTTCCATGTCCAGCCACTGTTTGCAGACCGAACAGAATTGGCTGGACTTCATTTGTGGAACTTCATCGCTGGGCACCATTGCGGGACATCACCGTCTGGTTGCAGGGCCGAGTTGTTATCAGGGGTTGATCTTACAGCAGGTGTCGGCGTCACCCTTGGTGGAATAGCGCATGCCACAAACCAAGCACTTGTTGGGCCCGTCGATCCGGCCTTCCGTTTCCGCCTTGGTCAACAGTCTTTCGTATTTCACGAAACTCTCGTCACGCACCAGAATATCTTCTTCTTTGACGCTGGCCATTGGCTCCTCCTTGGCTCAGATTAGCGTCGGTTTGTCTGGAGATCCCAACCCAGGGACCCGATGGTTCAGACAAACACGATATTGCAACGCATCCTATATCATTGCGCACGCATAGTCAACCGATCCGGGCCTTTTTTCCCGGCGAACAACAGATTCAAAATACGGTGGAAAAATACGGTCAGGACTCGGCCGCCTGTGAGGCCAGTCCTTCGTCATCTGCAGCGCCATCGTCCATCATCTCGGGCAGCCGATACAAATCACCCAATTCACTCAAGCCCAATTCCTCAGCAGCCTCAATGGCTTTGAGCAAAACGCCTCCGGTGGCCACGGCGTCGTCCGCGGCCCGATGAGGATTGTCATGGCTCACCCCAAACGTGCGGGCCAGATCCGGCAGGCTGCGGCTGGCCAGATCGGGCCACAGTTGGCGGGACAATTCCAGCGTGCACAAGCCGGTGACCGGAGGGCGGGCCAATCCGCGGCGGCCAAATTCCCACCGCAAGAAGGGCAAATCGAACCGAATGTCATGGGCCACAAAGACATTGTTG
>JADGEP010000030.1:5265-17349 GCA_016744275.1 Candidatus Krumholzibacteriia bacterium
TCACTGAACGTGGGAGCACCCTCGAGGTCGGCATTCGAAATGCCGGTCAACCGCGCCACCCACGGCGGTATGGTGCGATCGCTCCAGACCAGGCTCTCGAAACGATCAATCACCTCGCCGCCACGAATTTGCACCAGGCCAATCTCAATGATTTCGTCGACGCCAATGACACTGCCGGTGGTTTCCAGGTCCACCACCGAATAAGTGGCCTTATCCAGCCTTTGTTGCAACAAAGGCGAGCCCAATACCGTCCAACAATGATCGTGGGTTTCAATGAATCGGGGATCAGCGGCCAACAAGGCCCTCACGACGACCTGAGTTTCAGGCATTTCATGACGACGGGCGCCGAATAGGCGCCTGGCAATAGCCGGAGTCGGCAGAGGCATCTGCTGGCCCAGCAGGTAGTCGTGCGCCTCAGCCCTGAACTGCGTCAGGTCGTATGAATTCATCAAATAAGTATATCATAGCCTGACCGGCGCGGTCAATCGACAGCCCCAAGGAAGGGCTCAGACTCATGCCCATAGGCCACCAATTCCATCACTTCAACCCTTGTGCGAGCTGCAGGGGCCTTAAAGCGGCGGCTGGGAGGATCGAGTCGGGATTCGGCCCGCACCCGTTCCGAGACATAAGTCAGTCCCAAAAATGGCGCTTCCGCATTCACCGCCGCCACGATTTCCCGTGTCGTGAATTGCAGCATGCGCCCGGCCGGTAAATCGGCCACCTGGGTGTCCGCCGCGGCCATGACAAACTGATCGCACAGGAATTGCACGCCCTGCACCACCCGCGTCGTCGGGTCTTTTTGCACCACGCTGTCGGGCACAAAATCGGAAGCCAGGGTGGCCGCCACGAGAGGATCTTCACGCAATTCGGCCGGTGAGATTTTCTGAGCCTTGCCCCCACGCCATTGCACCGCCTCGACGATGGCAGCCAGGAAGGTGCCTTCACGATTCAGCAGTTCACGGGAGATCCGCAATTGCACGCCTTCGCCGGCAAGAGGATGGGTCACGCCGTCTTCTTCCACCAGCGGCAGCAATTCCAGAAGCCAGGTTTTTTCATCACTGCCGCTGTCGCGATCCAGACAAACCACACGGGTGATGCCCTCTTCGCGACGTCCTCCGGCCATGGTCTGGGTCCGGTATTCCACCCAACTGCCCTCGGCAATCTGCAGGGGGATTTCCGGCTGACGCCACAGGGTAAACACATCGAGGGCGCGAACAGGTCGCGCCCCCAACAGGCAACTGATCAGGACCATCGCCACCAACAGGTGGTGACCAGTCCGACTAGTGTTTGATTTTTTCCCAATACGTTGCATAGTCAAAATCAGGACTGTTTTCCTTGTCATGGCAAACCACACACGAGTCCTTGGCCTGCGCCACCCACTTGCCGTCACGGGCGTGCTCGGTACCATAGCCATGGCACGCCTCGCACTGCACGTTCTGCAGGTTGATCTTGGCCGACTCGCTGAATCCGTTCTTGTACATATAACCGGTCGTGTGACAACTCAGGCATTCCGGTTCCGTGCTTTGCCCCTTGTTGCGGATCGTGGCAAAGGCTGTGCGGTGCTCTGAGCTGACATAAGACTTCCAGGCATCGTCATGGCAGGACATGCACGACCGTTCACCCAGGAAAGTCTCTTTTTCAGACCCCATGGTGCGCGGGTAGGCCGCACGCTTGGCCTCCTGGTATTCCACCAGAGACTTTTTGTAGCCGTCAACCCGGGCCTGCATTTCAGGATCCGAAGGCAACGCATCGTCCAGGCTGGTGACGCCCACGTCGATGGCCATGACCCGTCCGGTTTCATCTTCAATGAAGAGATTGCCCCGGCCGATGTAACGCCCCTCGTGAGTTGCGGCAAACATCGCGGTGTCATCCAGCACCCGCTCAGTCTGCAGGCTGCGGTACGTATGACCGGTCACACTGATGTCGATGCCTTTGACTTCCTTGATCACAGGTTCGGTATTGTTCTCACCGAGGTGACCCAGCAAGACAATGCAATCCGCTTCCCGGCGCACCCTGGGCACCAGGTCCCGCAACGTCGCGACCGGATCGGCAATGGTGAAGTCCGCTTCATCAGCCGTCATGGTGATGATCTTCAGGGCCGGATCCAAAACACTGATCAAACCGTATTTGACGCCATTGCGTTCGACGATCAGATACTCGGGCAGGATCAATTTTTCGGTCTTGGCATCCCGCACATTGGCGTTGGTGAAGGGCAGATCATATTTCGTGATCATTTCCTGCAAAAACCCCAGGCCATAATTCAGGTCGCGCTCGCCCAGGCCAATAGCGTCATAGCCGAGGTCGCCCGTCATCTGACACAGAAATTCTGTCTGATGCCTTTCGTCCTTGGAGCGGCGACCAAAAAGATCACCCGCATCAACCATCAGGAAAGGCACATTCTCATTCCAAACACTGTCTAAATAACCAGCCCTCCGGGCCAGTCCGCCACGCTGTTTGGTCTTTCAGCCACAGGGCTCAATTTTGCCCTTGATGTCGGTGGTGTAGAGCAATGCGATGTTCTTCCACTCCTTGGCTTGATCACCATCCTCGGCGCGGACAGTCTCCGCAAGCATGAGTGGCGACAAACCTACGACCAATAGCGCCAACGCCGCGATCGACAGCAACCAACGCTGGGCACTATGACTGCCCTTGAGCTTGATCATGTTTTCAAACCTTTCCTGAGTGGATATTCATACCCCATGGACCACTTCGCGAAATGCGGATCGCCGGAAGCGGAAGACGAGTATACTCTGCCCGATCGGTGAAGTTCCGATCTCCCCATAATAAATGGCTCATGCCCGGCGGGCAACCGTAGGAATGCAATCATTGGTGGTTGCTGACAAGAAGAAGGACGGCCTAAAAGCCGCCCTTCCGTGTCAATCCTGGCAATTCGTGGTCGATTTGCACCTCAAAAGGTCGCCAGGTGGCGCGGTTTCACCACGCCTTCTGCCAGTCCCGGTTACTTCTGCACCCGGTCTTTCAGGCTTTTACCCGCCATAAAGGCCGGGTATTTCGCCGCTGGAATATTGATCGCAGCCCCCGTTTGGGGATTGCGGCCCGTGCGTTTCTTGCGATTGCGGCGCTCGAACGTGCCGAAGCCCGTAATCTGCACCCGGTCGCCCTTGGAAACGGCAGAAGCGATGATCCCCTCACGCGGAGCAGTGGAGAAGAGAGCGTCGACAGCACGTTTCGCATCGGCCTTGCTCATTCCGGTCTTGGCGGCCAATTTTTCTGTAAGTTCCGTCTTATTCATGTGTCACCTCCTTTCGTCGCGATCATCAAACCCCTTGCCCAAGGGGGTTGTCAACCCGTATCTCGACTTTTTCCCGGCCTGGCGCGGGATTCTCCCGAGACCAATTGCCAGAATACGCCCCGCTCTGTACATTCAACCCATATGAAAAACGTGATATCAGGGGGAAAGCGTTTGAGATTTTGGGCAGCCACCGGGCCAGCCCTGTGGATGATATTGTTCTGCCTCGCCTGCAGCCAACCCGTCGAAGTTGAGCCATTGACTCTTGCAGCCTTTGTGTACGACCCGGATGTCGCCCAAGTCACGATTGCCGCCGGCCATTTCCGCGACTTCGAAGTCCGGCACTCACCAGATCCCATCGACTCGGTCAATTGGCAGATCAACGGCAACGATGTTGGGCTGGGGCCACGGTACCGATACTTCCCGTCAGTTATCACCACCGACACCCTCGTGGCCACGGCCCTTTCAGGCGATCATACGGGCCGCCGTACCTGGCTGATCGCCTCCATGAATGAACAACCCACCAACGTTGACTTTGCTCCGCTTGATGACCTGATCGAGTTTGTCCTGGGTGATACTGGCCTTTTTTCAGCTGTTTCGAATCGAGCGGCACAATCGACTTATCGGTGGGAGCGAGGCGGACTGCTCGTGAGTGAGGCCGCTTCTTATCTCGCGACCGCAACGGCCCCCGGCACCGACACCCTGCAGGTGACAGTCACCGCTGCTGACCATACCGCCACCCGAACCTGGGAGTTGCGACAATACGAACCGGGACAACAGCCGCCCTTGGCTCCGCGAGATTTCTTTGCTGAATCGGGCCCTGCACCAGGCACGGTGACGGCTTCCTGGCATGCAGCCCTGCCCCGTGGAACGCCCGTCACCGACTACGAATTGGCCATCAGCTACGACGGTCCCATAGTCGACTCCAACTGGAATGCTGCCGTTTTCCTGGCCCAGGTCCCAGCTCTCTCCGGCCAGGAAATTTGCAGCATTTCGCTGAGCGATACCACCAACGGCATGACGCCTGGGGCACACGGTTGGTTGGGCATCAGAAGCGTCAACTCGGCGGGCATCCGTTCGGCGCATGTGCCCAACCGGGAAATCGACATTTCCGAACCCTGGTGGGCCTCCGGAACCACCGTTGACGATACGGGCCGCCCCTTGGCCAATGTCACCATACGCACCTCGACCGGGACGCATAGTACACAGTCACACGTCGATGGCACCTATCGCATCGGCCCCTTTCACGATACCGAACAGATCACGCTGCGGACAGAAACGCCGGATGTCATGCCCGTTGGGCAGCAGACAGGCGCCTGGGTTGACGCAAACTCCGGACCCCTCAGTTTTCACACCGTTCGGAATTGGGATTTTCTGCTGGTCACCTTGTACAATTTGCTGTCGGACTGCACGGTCTACAACGGGAATTTCCCAACCTTCCTGCGGGCCGTGACCCACACCGAACGCGGAACCGACCTGCGGCCGAATCAAAATCTCTACAAGTGGGAATCCTATCCGGTGCCGGTTTGGGTGCCGGACTATATTTCCCCCGAAGGGTACGAATACGCTCGATTGTGCCGGCAAGTGGTCGCGATGTGGAATGAAACCATGGCCGCCGAATTCCTCAACTTGGTCGATGATCCCGCCGACGCCCGCATCGCATTTCGATTTGGTGATGACGGCAACGCGACCCTGGGCAAAACCACACTTCTGGAGCCTTCAGATCACGACTATGGGTTAGGAGATATTGTTCCGCAGAAGGTTGAAGTCTATGTGCGTGATCGTTTAAATGCCGCGCAATTTGTCCAGGAAGTGGCGATGCACGAATTGGGGCACGCTTTGGGTCTGGTGCGGCACATCACCTGTTCGGACGGGAGTTACCTGATGTATTTCTCACCTGCAGGCAGGCTCGACGGTGCTGTAGAAGATGCCATCAACCCCGACGAGAGGCATGCCCTGCGGATGATCCGCGCCTTGCCCCAGGGCTTTGACATGAGCCTCATGCGGTGACACAGCCCCGCTAGAAGACGCCACCGCTGAGAGCCCCGGGCGACGACATATAGTCTTCACGACCACGGGCAAATTTCAAGGCCGGGATCGACCTCAAATAAATGCGAAAACCGAATTGAGAATCAACCGTGCTGATCGTGCGATTGAATTCAAAACGCCAGCAATGCAAATCACGATTTAAGCTGTACTGCTGACGGATGGGTATGCCCTCCGCCAAATCAAAGGAGGCGCTGTATCGGAATTCCCAATTTCGAGTCAACTGGGTATTCATGCTCAAATTGGCGCTGGCCCTTTTGTCCCTGCTCGCGTTGGTGTAGGCATAGGAAAACGAGCCATTGACGTCGAAAGGAATAAAGCGACCGCCCTCCGTGAGGTCCTTGGCATCAGCTGCGCTATTGCCACTATCAGCGCGGTCATACATGTCGTAGAACGAGTTCTCTTCACCGTCAAATAGATCTTCATCGTTGCTGCGGTCAAACTGGTTCTCGGCCTCAAACTCATCGGCAAATTCATCGACCCGGGACGTATCGGGCACGCCCTCGGCCAGTTCCACTCCCAACCGATCGATGGCCGCATTTTTCTTCTCCTGCTCCACATCCGGCACCTTGCCCACATCCAGGCGGCCCGAGAAGCTGACCCCATAGGTGAAAGAGGTGCGCTTGAGGGCCAGCAGGTAGGGGTCGATGGTATTGCTGACTTTCAGTTTCAGATAGCGACTCTGACCGGGCTTAACCGTCAGCCCACTGGAGATGTCTCCCCACTGGGCGCCCGGATCCGCCTTGGGATTGAAGGCTGTGCGCAGCGACCAGTCGATCACGCCATCGATCTTTTTCTCAGCGAAAGTCGAATCGGAGTCGGCCCCGAGGTACTTCAAGTCAAAGCGGTTATCAAAACTCAGGCTCATGCTGGTGCTATGGGCCTGGCCACCGCTCAGTCCCGGACGCAGGTTCAACGAGGTATTAAAACGGGCCGTATGCCGCAGGGCCTTCAGCCGGCCCACTTCCAGGGGAAACATTCCATACAGCGTGGTTCCAATGCCCGTACTCATGCTCAAGCCGGTATTGGTTTCTTCCACTGTATCGTCAAAACCGGTGTAGAAACCGTCGTTCACCATCGTGGTATCAGCTGTCCAGAATTGGCCTTTGTCCGTCCTGCGCGACCAGTCGTGATTCGCCTTGGTGGAAAGACTCACATTAAAAATGCCCAAGCGGGGCGGGCGGTAGCTGAGGGTCCAGTTTCCCGCTGCAGCCAAGTCCCCTTCGTCGTGATCCTCGTAGCCACGTTCGTTGGCCCGGAAGGTGTACCCTTGCTGAAAATAAGTGCTGCGCAAGGCATTGCCCAGAGGCGAGCCCTCCTGCGCTCCTCGCAACGCCGGGGCCAAGGTGAATTGTTTGAAGCTCAGGGCCACCGAGGGCAGAGTCATGCTGTAGATCAGATTGTCGGTGGTAAGATCCTCGTCCGAGGCATTCACCCGTTCATCCCGATTGGCATTGACGTTGGCATTGCCAAAGCCCCAGGTGCGGCTCAGATACGCACTGGATTTTAACTGTCCACTGACGACATCGCGGGCATTGGCTGCGCTCAGATCATTGCTCGACAGAGTCGTTGACGCCATCTTCACATCGGCCCGGAATTTGTAGTCATCCCACAGGATGGGCTGGTTGTGATTCCAGCGCAGCTGCCATTCATCGACGGGGTCGTCGGCCAAACCGGTCTTTCGGGAATAGTCCACGCCGCCATTGAAAGAGTATCGCTTCACGTAGCGGTTGCTCATCCGGTAAGAGAATTCACGGCGTTCGTTGTAGTCGCCCTCCACCAGGAAATCCACGTTCTCATTGGTCGCCCAGTAGTAGCCAAAATCACGGATGTAGCGGCCTTCGCGGCTGGACCAGCCAAAATCAAAACTGGGAAAGAGAATGCCCGACTGCCGGCCTTCTTTCAGGCTTTTGTAGTAGAACGGCAGGGCAAAAATGGGCACGTTGCCGATGCGCAACACTACTGGCGCGGCCACCACCTTGTCTCCGGGGCGCATTTTCATGTTCCCCGTCCAGAAGTGGTAGTGGGACTCTTCCCGGTCGCAGCTTGTCATCTGGGCGCCGCAAATCTTCATGGTCTGGTCGCCAAAGCGCCTGATGTTTTCACCGACGTAATAATAGTTGTCGAAGGTGGTCACGCCGTTTTTCACCGAGGCGCTCTTGGCGCCAAAATTGTAACCCATCATTTCGCCAGCGATGGTTTCGGAATCTTCAACCAGCGGTTCACCCTCGGCGTACAGTTCCCGGGTGTCGGTGTCGAGTTTGATGTGCTCGGCGGTGAGCTTCATGGCCCCATAATTCAGGCCACCGGTGCCTTCGATTTCCATCGTCCGGTCTGCCATCTCAAAGGTCACCTGACGGCCGCTGTAGCGAACATCCTGGGCATTGGCCAGAAAATCCATGGCCGCTGCGCTGGTATCAAAACCCGCCGAAGCCAGGGAATCCAGGGCAACGGCCAACAACGAATCCACGGCACTGCGAACGATGTCTTCGCCGACGGGCACGCCCATGGCGCCGGCCAGGGAATCCACGGTGGCCACCAGGGAGTCGACCGCGGCGGAGCTGTCGGCGTCGCCCCGAGCCAGCATGTCAGCCAGGCGCCGGGATTTGCCCACCATCTCCTGCATGGCCGTAACCCGGGCAAAGCGGTACTCACCATCAGCGTTTCCATTGACCCGCACCCGCGCGACCCTGCTGTCTCGAAAATGGATCACGATGGTATCGCCGGTGGCGTCGTTGGTCGCCACTTCGTCGTCGAGGCCCAGCGGGGTGTAGCGGCTGTGCGCGTTGCCCACGACCACCGAGCGCCGGATCTTCCCCTCTTCCAGGTCGATCGTAATTGAGTCGCCTTCGAGAATATCCATGGTCGGCAAGCCCTGATAGACCGTAGCCAGAGAATCGGGGCTGGAATCTTCCATGCGGGCCTCACCCACAATGATCAAACGGCGCAGTTCGCCGCCGCCGTAGTAGAAATCCATGCGCTCGCCATACATAGTGCTCGCGGTGCCCATCGAGACGGTCGGGTTGCCGGTCAGGACCATGCGTTCCTGGCCATAGGCCACGGCAGTGTCTGCCGTCGCCAAGGTCAACTCCTGGCGAATCAGAACCGAATCGATCATCACGACTCTGTTTTCGCGCCGAAAGAATCGCATCAAGCCGGATTCGCTGTGCAAAGCTCCCCCAGCTTGCTCACGGCTGGTCAGCACAGGCTCGCGGTCGACTTCGGCCACATCGCCGTCTTCCCTGAATATTGCGTGTTGTCCCGTGACCAGGTTCAGGGCACCTGGCTCCATGATGCTCACATCGCCGAAAGCTTCACCCTCGCCCGTCAATCGATCCTGGAAAATTGTATCGCCGCGCACCGAATAGTCCGGGGTGACCAAGAGCGCATCGCCAATCAGGCGCAGGTAGCGCCCTTCGCCTCGAGCCTGCCCGATATCACCGGTGCCAATGACCTCACCTTCAACCAGGCGCACATCGCCGTAAAAATCACCGGTGCCGAAGTTGCGATTGTACAAACCCCGGTCACAGGTCAACACCGCTTCGTTGCGCGTCACATGCACGTTGCCCACAAATTCATACAGTTCGCGGTCCCGATAGAAATAGGCGGTATCGGCACGAACGGTCGTGGTATCGCGGTCGATGAAGACGTTGCCGAACATGCAGGAAACCGGCTCCCCATCGACCACCCGGTCCACAAAACGGTCGGCATCGAGGTTGGATTTGGGCCGGGCTTGATTCTGTCCCGCGGCCAATTTCTGTCCCTGGGCCAGGCTCTGGCCTTCGCTCACCAGCAAGAGCACCAGACATCCCATCAACACCATTGCAGGCAACAGGACCCGACGCGCGAAAACCGCGCGCCCCCCTGTCGTCTCAGCCGAAGACCTTCCGGTCGACTGCCTGCGTTGGTGTGGTCGGCATTGGGCCATCAGCCGCTGGTCTCCTTTTCCTGCGCCAGGCTTGCAACGCCCATGGCCGCTGCCAAATTGCCCAACTCCGCCGGGACAATCGGCACGGTTTTCGCTTCAGCGGCCAGTACCAGATGCGGCACCACTTCACGGCACGGCTCCAGGATGAGATCCCCGGCCTTGGCCACCCCACCACCAATGATCACTTTGTCCGGATCCAGCACATTGACCAGATTGCCAATGGCCTGCCCCAGGCGGCGACCGACGGCGCCGAAGATTTCTCTCGCATCCTCATCACCGCGTTCGGCCAGGCGGGCAAGATCGGCGGTGGTCAAGGCGGCGCCTTGTTCTGCCACCAATTTGGCCACCCCCTCGCCAGTGCAGGCCCGGGCATCCCGCAAAATCCCCACACTTCCGGCATAGGCCTCCAGGCAACCCCGCCCACCACAAGTGCAGCTAGGTCCGGCGGCATCCAGTTGCATGTGGCCGACTTCTCCCGCTCCACAGTGGGCTCCCAGCAACAGATTGTTTTCGATGATCACGCCACCACCAACACCAGTGCCCAGCGCAAGCATGATCAGGCTTTCGCATTCTTTTCCTGCCCCATGCCGAAATTCACCGTACAGGGCCCCATTCACATCATTGGCCAGTGTGCAGGGCAAATCGCCAAACACCGAGCGCAGGTGCTGTCCAAGGGGAGAGTTTTCCCATCCGGGAAGGTTGGGCGAGCGGCCCAAATGGCCCGACTCCGGATTGACGATGCCGGCGCAAGCCAGGCCAACGGCCGCCAATCGCGGCAATTCGTCGCCGTCTGTCAGCGGCGCAATGGCACTGCGCAAGCCTTGCAACGAGGCGATCGGATCGGCCGGCAAGGTCGGCACTTCACCCTCAAAGAGAGCCGCGCCCCGACCATCGGTCAGTGCGTATTTCATGGCGGTGCCGCCAATGTCGATGCCGAGATACAGATCCCGATTCATGCTGGGTCCTTTTTGCTCCGTCATTCCCTCGCCAATCAGTCCGACCGCGCCAATAGATTCATGACCGGCTCAGCTTCACCCACGCCTCGAGTTTCGTCCAGATCCTTCACACCAATCCGGTGCAATACTTCCGCCACCGTGAAACAACTGCCCGTGACCAAAACCAGATCATCCGGCCGCAAGCCCAAGGCCACCTCGCACAAACCACTGGCCATATCCGGCGCTACACTGCAGGGAGCGCCCCACATGTTTTCCAGGCCAGCCGGTTGGTGGCCCCATTCCGCAAACAGGGTCCGCAGTTCAGCCGGGGTTCGGGATCGAGGCAACGAAACCGGCAACCCCACCAGATGGTCACAGTTGGCAAACAAGGGCGCCAGTTCCGGCGCAACATCCTTGTCGAGCATGGCCCCGAACAAGATCACCCGGCGGCCAGTGCCAGGCATTCGGCCAAATTCGCGCAAGGCCTGGGTCAGGGCCTGAGCATTGTGGGCTGTATCGAAGATCCAGGTGGGATTCACCAACACGCGCTGATACCGCCCCGGCAGAAAAAGATTCCGCAACGAATCAGCAGGATCATCGGGCAACAGCTTTTCGCCCCGCGACTCTTCCAATTCCGTCAACGCCAGCAGGGCCAGGCCGGCATTGCGCCGCATTGCCGGTGTGCCCAAATCAGGCAGGCCGGCGTGCACCCTCTCGCGTAAAATCAGGTCCCACTGGCCCTGCCCTTCTTCAGGCCAACGGGCCAGCTCATCCAAAAAAAAGCACGGGCTGCCTGCCGTAACCGCCGACATGAATGCTTGCCCCCGCAATTCTTCATCAACGCCCGTAAAGAAGGGCACGCCCTTCTTGAGCAGGCCCATTTTCTCGGCCACGATTTCGGCCAATGTTTCCCCCAGGATGCGTTCGTGGTCCATGGCCACGGTCGTCAACAATGTCGCCACGGCCGGCAAGGCGTTCGAAGCATCGAGCCGGCCGCCCAATCCTGTTTCGCAACAGAAATAGTCGACACCTTCGTCCGCCGCTTTTTGCACCGCCAGGGCGGTGAGGGTTTCAAACCAACTGGCCTCGTGCTTTTCGGTCAACGGCCGGACAGCCTCGACGCGGGCGGCAAAATCCTCAGGGCAAACCGAGCGGTCGTTGACCTCAATACGTTCATGCACCCGCAGCAGATGAGGGCTGGTGTAGGTGGCCACTTTGTGACCGGCATCCTGCAGCAAACGCGACAGAATTCGCGTAGTGCTGCCTTTGCCGTTGGTGCCGGCGCACACGATGGTGCGCAATTTGTCCTCAGGATGGCCCAGGTCTGCCAGCAGTCCCTCAATGCGGGTCAGTCCCGGACGGATGCCAAAACGATTGAGGCTGAACAGCCAACGGGTGGGTTCATCTTGCGCTACAAACGGCGGCGCCAGATCGACGCCCACCCCAGGTTCACCGGGGTGGGCAGAAGAATCGGAAGAGGGGGGATTCTGGTCGCCATCGCGGCGGGAACTGCCCAGGCCCATGGGCTAACCCCGAGGCGGACGCAAGACCGAGACATCGCGGCCATCGACGAACCAGTGCAGTGTCTTCTCCAGATTTTCCTTCAAAGCCTTGCGTTCGCTGATGACGTCCACCATGCCGTGGTCGAGCAGGAATTCCGACGATTGGAAACCTTCGGGCAGGTCTCCGCCGATGGTCTGCTTGATCACGCGCGGGCCGGCAAACCCGATCAACGCGCCGGGCTCGGCCACGTTGATATCACCGAGGGTGGCGTAGCTGGCCGTCACCCCTCCGTAGGTCGGATTGGTCAGCAACGAAATGAAGGGAATGCCTTCCTTGCGCAGACGCGACAGCACCGCGCTGGTTTTGGCCATCTGCATCAGCGACAACAGGGACTCTTGCATGCGCGCGCCACCGCTGCGGCT
>JADGEP010000310.1 GCA_016744275.1 Candidatus Krumholzibacteriia bacterium
GGATCACATTCGTGGAGCTGGACCTCAGTGGCCTTACGCCGCAAGAACAAGACACCGGCCTGGTGGCCAAGGTGTGGCAGCGGTGAGAGGCACCCTCATCAAAAACGCCAGCTTCGGCTGGCTACTCGGTGGATTGTTGTGGGCGAGCGGCGCGATGGGCGCTGAATCGGCCCCGCAACGGGTGGCTCCGCAACGGATCGTCCCCCAGCAGGCCGGACCCCTGGCTGCGGCTGCCTGGGACTCGCTGAATCTGGCCCGCGCCACCCACTTTTGGGCACAGGACGACCTGCGCGATGCGGCGGCGTTGCTATCGTTGATCGACATCGATGAAAATTCGTCGTTCGCCCGCGCCGATCGTGCCGCCTTCCTGCTGGCGATCACCCATCTGCGGCTGGGAGACAACGACGCCTTCGTTCGGGTCGCCGCGACGGGCAACGCGTCCTCACCGAGCCTCTACCGCCAGTGGCTGGCCTATGCCGCGCTGGTCGTGGTCGGCGAGGTCGGCCAGGATGACCCGCAAAAAGAGTTCTGGTACCTGCCTGGCACCACGATTCTGACCGCGGCCCATTTGCTGGAAAACGGCCAGCCCGACGCTGCGGCCAAGCTGCTCAAAGCCAATAAGCCCGCCTCTGAATTTGTAAGCCACCACCGGTATCTGCTGGCTGTGGCCGAATCCGACCCTGAAGCATTGGCGCAATGGCGAGAACTCTCCGCCTTGGGCGCCGCGGCTTTGCCCGTCTCCCAGGTGCATGCCGTATTGGCCTTGGCCGCTGGCGATACCACCGCCGCCATGCAGGCCATGGAGAAAATCGAAACGGAACCGCTGTGGGGACCAACGGCCCGCACTGTCAGCCAAATCGCGGGCCAGTTGGCTGCCGATCAGGCTCAATGGCCGGATGCCTTGGCGCACTTTGAGAATGCGCGCGCCAGTTGGAGCGCCGAAGCGAGCTGGTTGTCCGGGTTGGCTAATCCGACCCAAGCAGCCGCTGCCTGGCAGTTGTGGGCTGGCGCAACCGCCCGCCCCGGTGAGATTCCCCTGCCGGCGTGGGATTGGTCAGCCGTGCTGGATGATCAAGCGCAATCCGCGACCAACCTGAATCGCGATATCGAAATTCGGCGGGTGGAAATCACCGCCGGGACCCAAACCAGAAATCGCGGCGCAACGGCATCCCTGGCCCACGCCCAATCTCACCGTCCGGATGCCGCCCAATGGCAGAAGCTGGACCGAATGACTGCCATGCGCAAACAGGCGGCCACCGAATGGGACCGCCTCGCGTGGACTCTGTCTGGCCTGGAACAAGAGCAGGATCGCCGCCTGTCGTATTTGACCGGCGGGCGCTCTCAAGCCGTGGCGCGCAACGACGAGCTGGAACAGAACCTGCGCGATCTGGATCTTTTGCTGTTGCAGTTGAACCGCGCCCTGACCCAATTGGACCTCACGCGAGATGAAGCCCTGCGGCTGTTTGCCGAACGGGTGGCCACCATGGCCGCAGAGTTGCGCACCTCGGTGGCCTACCTGCAGGCCGTGCGGCATTTTCACGCCGAAGGACCGCCGATACCGAGCGCCAAAAACTGGCCGGAATCGGTGCCGCGTCCGGCCGACTTGTTGGATCTCGAAGAAGCGCTTTCCGGTGAAATTTTGGCGTTTCTGAACCTGTTCAACGAACGGGTGCCGGAATTGGTCAATCGTTCGAGCCGCGAGGTTTGGGTGCCGCGCCTGGCCGCCGATGGTCCGGCTCTGCGGTTGGCATTGGCGGAGGTCCAGGGCCAAGCGGGAAACTTGATCGTCGACCTGGATTTGGCGGCGCTGGTTCTTCCCATCAGGGCCCAAATCCTGGCGGCTGAAGCCCGCTTGGTGGCCCAGTCGGCAGCCGTGGACTCACTGATGCGGGCCGAAGCGCATCTCAAGAACCGTATCGTTGCCGAAATCGTGGCCCGTGGCGGCGGGCAGTTGAATGCCGAGCGCGAAGGCCTAGACTACCTGCGCTGCAATGCCCTGTATTGGGTGGCGGCTTCGGCTTCACCCGAACTGACGAATGAACCGGCGCAAGCCCAAGCCCGCCAGATGCGGCAGGCGGCGCGCGAAGCGCTGCAAAATCATCTGGCCGACTACCCCGACAGCCGCGCCCGGGCTGAGAACCGTTACCGTCTGGCCGATTTGGCGTTGTTGCAGGCGCGCGATGATTTCCAGGTCCGGATGGCCGGTTTCCTGAACGAAAACCCTTCGGCTGAAGATCTGCAGAACCGCGATCTGGCGCCCTTCGTGAACTACGAACCGGCGGTGGCGCTGTTCCGGGAAATCCTGAGCGAGGACCCGGATTTTGCACACACCCCGGCGGTGCTGTTCCAGCTGGGCATGATCCTCGGCGACGCGGGAGACACGGCATCCGGCCAATACCTCACCGCCCTGGTGCAGCGTTATCCTGACTCGGTTTTTAACCAGGAAGCGTGGCTGCGCCTGGGCGACCAATACTTCGAGGCGCGCGAATACGTCGCCTGCCAACCGCACTTCGAAGCCGCCGCCGAGGGTGCCGACCCGTCGTTGCGGGCGATCGCGCTTTACAAATTGGGCTGGGCTCATTTTGAACGGGATCAGTTTGCGTCCGCGGCCCAAGCTTTTGGCGCATTGTTGGACCAGCAGAACTCGGCTGCCGCTCCCTCAATAACGGCGGCCAATGCGCGCAAAAACACTGACCTGTCTGACGAAGCCCACGAGTATCTGGTGCACTCGTTGATCCGCGCCGGTGGGGCCACGGCCTTCACCGATCATTTCGCGCGAGTGGGCGATCGGCCCTACGCAGCGGATGTCCTGATCGCCATGGGGCATCAGCTGTCGGGCGTGAGCCTGTACGGCGAAGCCATCGCTTGCGATGAGTTGTGGTTGCAAAAATTTGGCGACCGTACCGCCGCCCTGGCCGTGGCCCAGCGCATCGTTGATGGCTACCGCAAATGGCACAAACCCACCCAGGCCCGGACGGTGCATCTGGCCCTGGCTGAAAGCTTCCTGCCTGGCACTGCCTGGCACACGGCCCAATCGGAAAATTCCCAACAGGATGAGGCTGAAGAATTTGCCCGCCAAGCCTACGAACGGGCCGCGGTCTGGCATCACCAACAGGCCCGCGAGCAAGACGACACCGCGGCGTGGCGCCTGGCTCTGCAGCACTACGACGCCTACCTCGGCCATTGGCCCGACGACGAAAAAGCAGCGGAGTTGCACAATCAGGCCGGTGAAGCGGCGCACCATTTGGGCTTGCACGGCCTGGCTTTGACGCACTTCCAGGTGGCTGCCGCTGGGGATACGACCCGAGTGGCCCGCGAGGCGGCTTGGCAAGTGGTGGCTGTCAGCGATGCCTGGTACCGGGACGAACAGGGAAACGCCACGGCGACCGTTGGTCCCGACAGCCTGGCCCGGCGCCTGATCGACGCGGTGCAGTGGTATGAGGCCAAGCATCCGGTCGAAAAACGCTTGCCGCAGTTGAAGTGGCGCCAGGGACAGTTGGCCTACGCCCACCAGTGGTACGACGAAGCGGCGGTGGCCCTGTCCGGATTGGCCACGCGCTATCCTGCCGATAAGAATGCCATGGCGGCGGTGCGCATGAGTGGCGACGCCCGTTACCAGTTGGCGCAGTACCGCGCGGCGGGTGAGGCCTACCAAAAAACCAACGACCTGGCCCGCCAGGCCGGATCCGATTCGCTGGCCGTGGCCATGAGCCGCCTCATTCCCCGCTGCTACTACCAGGAAGCGGAACAGACGGCCGCGGCCGACACCGTGCGCGGCCCAATAGTGGCCGCGCCTCAGTTCGCCCAGGTGGCAGCACAGTGGCCAGATTTTGAATTCGCAGATTTGGCTCTGTACCGCTCGGGCTTGGGGTTTGCCGCGGGCAAAGACGAGACCCGGGCCACCGCCGCCTGGGAACAATTGCTGAGCGCCTACCCCAACAGCGCCTACGCTCGGGACAGCGCCCTGCAGATCGCCACCGTTCATGAAGCGGCGGGCAACTGGCAAGCCACGGCCACGGCCTTGACCCGTTTCAGTGAAAAATTCAGCGCCGACTCCGATGCCGCCGCCGCCCTACTCAAGGCTGGAGACCTGTTGGCCACCGCTGGCGATGTGGCCGGATCCGAGGCGGCCAAAACCGCTTTTATCACACGCTTTCCCCAAGAAATAGAAACGGTCATGGCCATCAGCGAAGAGCGGGCCTTGAAGGCGTTGGACAGCCTGGGCGCGGTTCAAGCGCCGGATGGCCTGGCCAGACTGACAGAGTATCTGGCATTGGCCGAGGCGCATCCGCAATGGGCGGCGCCGGAAATCCTGGCGCGGGTGGATTACCGCCGCGCCGAATTGGCCCATCACGACTACACCGCGCTGAAGCTGACCCAGCCTTTGCCGGCGTCGGTGAAGGCGAAGCAGGCCAGCCTGGAAAACCTGTTGGCCATGTACGCCACGTGCACCGAACGCGGCGTGGCTGAATACACGCGGGCTTCGGCGTTCCGGATTGGCGAGGCCATCACCCACTTCGGCGACGCGTTGTTGGAGAGCGAACGTCCGGCCGAATTGCAGGGCGATGATTTGCTCGCTTACGAAGACGTCCTCGACGAGCAGAGCTGGCCCTTCTATGACCGTGGCGAAGCGGCTTGGACCGATTTGTTGAAGCAGACCGTCGGAACACAAGAGGATCCGGGCCAGTGGTTGGACCGCACTCGCGAGCAATTGTGGCCGCGGGTGGCCCAGCGGTTCATGCACATGCCCGAGGCGGAATATCCGCTGGTGGCCGCGGCGCCACCGGTGGCGCAAAGTGAGGTCCGCAATGAGCCGTGATCGCGGAAAAACCAGCTTGG
>JADGEP010000311.1 GCA_016744275.1 Candidatus Krumholzibacteriia bacterium
ATGCTGGGTCGGGTGGCGCAGGGCGGCAGTGAACGGGCGCGCGAGCGCCACACTTCCCAGGGTAAAATGATGGTGCGCGATCGCATCGAGGCCTTGTTGGACCCCGGCGCGCCGTTTCTGGAATTGTCGCCGTTGGCAGCCCATGGGCTTTATGACGGCGAGGCCATTGCCGCGGGATTGATCACCGGCATCGGCCAGGTACACGGCCGCCAGGTGATGGTCATCGCCAACGATGCCACGGTCAAAGGCGGCAGTTATTACCCGATCACGGTGAAGAAACACCTGCGGGCCCAGGAGGTCGCCAAGGAGAATCATCTGCCCTGTGTCTATTTGGTGGATTCAGGCGGCGCCTTTCTGCCCATGCAGGATGAAGTTTTTCCCGACCGCGAACACTTCGGCCGCATTTTCTACAATCAGGCGATCATGAGCAGCCTGGACATTCCCCAAATCAGTTGTGTGATGGGTTTGTGCACCGCCGGCGGCGCCTATGTGCCGGCCATGAGCGATGAAGTGGTCATCGTCAAGGAACAGGGCACTATTTTTCTGGGCGGCCCGCCGCTGGTGAAGGCGGCCACCGGTGAAGAGGTCACGGCCGAAGAACTGGGCGGGGCCGATGTGCACACGCGCATCAGCGGAGTGGCCGATCATCTGGCCAACGACGATGCCCACGCCCTGCGGATCGTGCGCGATGTGCTGGAAAATCTGGGCCCGGTGAATACCGCCCGTATTCCGTGCGCGCCCGCCGAGGATCCGCACTACGACCCGGAAGAATTGTACGGCGTAGTCAGCCATGATCCCAAAATTCCGTTCGATATCCGGGAGGTCATCGCCCGGGTGGTCGATGGCAGCCGCATGCACGAATTCAAGCCGCGCTACGGCACCACCCTGGTCTGTGGCTTTGCCCGCATCCACGGTTATACGGTGGGAATTATCGCCAACAATGGCATCCTGTTCAGTGCCGAAGCCCTCAAGGGCACGCACTTCATCGAGCTGTGCAATGCCCGGCGCATTCCGCTGGTCTTCTTGCAAAACATCTCGGGGTTCATGATCGGCAAGCAGTACGAGCACGGCGGGATCGCCAAAGACGGCGCCAAACTGGTCAATGCCGTCAGCAATAGCACGGTGCCCAAATTCACGGTGGTTGTTGGCGGCAGTTACGGAGCAGGCAACTACGGCATGTGCGGCCGGGCCTTCCAACCCCGCATGTTGTTGATGTGGCCCCAGGCCAAGATCTCGGTCATGGGCGGTGAGCAGGCCTCGGGCGTATTGCTAACGGTGAAGAAGGATCAGGTTGCCCGGCGGGGGGAAACACTCACCCCGGAGCAGGAAGAAGAAATCGTGGCGCCGATCGTGGCCAAATATGAAACCGAAGGCCACGCCTACTACAGCAGCGCGCGCCTGTGGGACGACGGTGTCATCGATCCTGTGCAAACCCGTGACGTTTTGGGGCTGGGCTTGGCCATGTCCCTCAACGCAGATATCCCGCCGGTGAAATACGGCATTTTCCGGATGTAGGAGACGAGAATGCCCATCAGGCAAGATGTTGCCGGCAAAGTGCTGGTGGTGACAATCGACAATCCCCGGGTGAAGAACGCGTTCGACAAGGCGACCGTTGCCGAGTTGCGGGACCTCTTCGAAACCGTGGGCTACCGTGATTTGCTTCCGCCCGATCCCAATGCAGTCAAAGGGCCGGATGGTTGGGATGTTGGACCCCGTGGTCGCTACCGTCCGCATGCCATTGTATTGCGCGCCAGCGGGGATGTTTTTTGTGCCGGGGCTCATCTGGGCGAGATGAAGGAATTGGGCGAAGCGAACTACCAGGAAAACATGACGGCGGCCCTGGACATGGGCGCCATGTTCCGGGCGGTTCGCAATTGTTCCGCCCCGGTGGTGGCCTGCGTGCAGGGGCCGGCCTATGGCGGTGGCGTGGGTTTGGTGGCCGCCTGCGATATCGTGGTGGCTGACCTCAAGGCGCGGTTCGCTTTTTCGGAAGTGAAGTTGGGCCTGGTTCCGGGAGTGATCTCGCCTTTGGTGATTGATCGCATCGGGCAGGCCGCGGCTCGCACCCACTTTTTGACCGCCGATGTGATTGGACCGCGTGAAGCCCTGCGGCTGGGGTTGATTGATCGCCTGGCCACTGAAGAAAGCCTCGAACTGGCGGTTGAAAAGGTGGTCAATTCGCTGTTGCGGGCCGGTGCCGACGCGCTGGGTCTGTGCAAGGCCCTGCTCGAAGGTGCAGAATCGCTCGGTTTTGCCCGCAGTGGAGAGCTGACCGCCCGCATGATTGCCGAGGCGCGCACCAAGCCCGAAGCCCAGGCGGCGTTGCCGGCCTTTTTCGCCAAGCAGCCTGTGCCTTGGCAGGACGACACACCCTGGAAGCTGCCGCCGGTTTCCACCGGAGAGGATGCCTAGATGAGCACTGATTTGCCCACTGAAACCGAACGGCCCATCAGCCGAGTCCTGGTCGCCAACCGCGGTGAGATCGCCGTGCGCGTGATCAGGGCTTGCCGCGAGTTGGGCATCGGCACGGTCGCGGTGTGTTCCGAAGTTGACCGCGACGCGCTGCACACCCGCTTGGCCGACCAGTCGGTGGTCATCGGGCCGGCTGCGCCCGGCGAATCTTACCTGCGGGCCGACCGCATTCTGGAAGTGGCCCGCGAGACGGACGCCGATGCGGTTCATCCGGGTTATGGTTTTCTGGCCGAAAACGCGGCTTTTGCCCGGGCCTGTCGGCAGGCCGGGTTGGTCTTCATCGGGCCGTCGCCCGAGGTGATTGAACAGATGGGCGAAAAGACGGCGGCCCGGGCGATCATGGAAAAAGCGGGGGTACCGGTGGTGCCGGGGGCGTTGCTGCCTGAGCCGAATTCCGACGGCCAGTTTCCCGCTGAAGCAGTGCAGGCCGTGTGTGCGGAAGTTGGGTATCCGCTGATGGTCAAAGCGGCCTTTGGCGGGGGCGGCAAAGGCATGCGTTTGGTGGAATCGCCCGAGGCGGTGCTGGCGGCCTGTGAAGGCGCAGCCCGCGAGGCCCTCGGGGCCTTTGGCAATGGCACTGTCTATATTGAGAAATTCATCGCGCGCCCGCGGCATGTGGAGTTCCAAATCTTTGGCGATCGCCACGGCAATCACGTGCACTTATGCGAACGCGAGTGTTCGATCCAACGGCGGCATCAGAAAATCATCGAAGAGTCGCCCTCACCGGCGATGACTCCACAATTGCGTGAGCGCATGGGGGCGGCCGCGGTCGCGGCTGCCGCGGCGGTGGATTATGAAGGCGCCGGCACGGTCGAGTTTCTATTGAGCCAGGAGGGAGAGTTTTACTTCCTGGAGATGAATACCCGCCTGCAGGTGGAGCACCCTGTCACCGAGTTGGTCACGGGTACCGACCTGGTGCGGACCCAGATCCGGGTGGCCGAAGGACGGCCATTGCCCTGGCGTCAGGATGAAATCCGGACGCGAGGGCACGCCATCGAGTGCCGCCTTTATGCGGAAGATCCGGAAAACGGATTCATGCCTTCGTTGGGCACCATCTTGGTCTTGAACGAACCGGCGGGCCCGGGTGTGCGCGTGGACAGCGGCGTGCGTCAGGGCGATGAAGTGTCCATGTATTACGATCCGATGATCGCGAAATTGAGCCTGCACGGTGACGACCGCCACGCGGCCATCGACCGGGCGGTGGCCGCGCTGAAGTCATACGCGGTGCTGGGAGTGACAACCAACGTCGAGTATCTGATCGCGATCCTGCAGAACGCGGTCTTCCAATCGGGAGAGCTGCACACCGGCTTCCTGGCTGAAGAAATGCCATCCTGGCACAGCGAACGTGAAGCGGACGCGGATCTGGCCCTGGCTGTGGGCGCGGTTGCCGAATACGCGAGGCTGCAACGTGGTGGACCGGCCAGCAACGATGCTGCAGCCTCGGCCGAAAAACACACTCCCTGGGGCTCATTGGGCCGTTTCCGCCTGTATGGGCTGGGTTAAAAGAGGTATTGCTTTGCATTTGAATTTTCGCGCCGATGATGAAGATGTCGCCATTGAGGTTCAGCCTGATGGCTGCGACTGGCGGCTGAAGATTGATGGTCAGGAAGTGCCGCTCGAGGCTGTGCCCGACCGCAACGGTGCCTGGTTGGTGGAAACTCACCAGGGGCGAAGGCGCCTGTGGGTGGCGGTGCGTGGTGATGAACGGCTGATTTTCTGTGATGGCAAGGTGCACACTTTGCTATTGCCCGACCCGGAGCACGCCGATGAGGCCGAGCAAACCCAGGGCGGGCCCAACATGGTCGCGGACATGCCCGGCAAGGTGGTTCAGGTGCAGGTTGCCGTGGGGCAGGCGGTCGCCGCGGGTGAAGTGATGCTGATCCTCGAATCGATGAAAATGGAAACCGAACTGGTGGCGGCGGTCGCCGGTACTGTCGAGACCATCCATGTGCAGGATGGTCAAATCGTATCCCAGGGCGATGCTCTGGTGGACCTTTCGGAATCACCTGCCGCGACAGCCTGATATTGTCGCCTCAGCCATTGGTAGAAGATATGTCAAAGACTTTACAAGACCTCATAGCGGCCACGAGCGAACTGCGCAGCTTGCCATCCACCACGATGCGTCTGATGAGTCTTCTGGACGACGCCACGGTGGGCGCCGATGAGGTGCTCGATGTCATCGAAAAAGATCCATCCCTGACGGCCAACTTGCTCAAGCTTTCCAACAGCGCGTACTACGGTGTGCGTCGACAGGTCGGGACTGCTCGTGAGGCCCTGGTCATGCTGGGCAACAAGACCATCGTCAACCTGGCTTTTGCCACGAGCATGGGGGATATACTGCGCGGGCCC
>JADGEP010000312.1 GCA_016744275.1 Candidatus Krumholzibacteriia bacterium
CCGACGAAGCCTGGGAAATGGTGCACGGCCCTCCGGACAGATGCGATTGGATATTGGACATGGCCCGAATCAGGGTCGTCGGTCCCACCGCCCAGCCGATGCGGAAGCCTGTCATGGCATACTGTTTCGAAACGCCGTTGAGCACCAGGATGCCTGCTTCGTCCACCGTCTTGTCGGTGCACTCGTAGCAGTGGGTCGTCACCTTGCCGCCAAATACGAGGCGGTGATAGATGTCGTCCATCAGGACAACGATCCCGCGCTCCTGGCAAAGCGCAATCATGGACTCCAGGAACTTCCGCTCCAAGATCAGGCCCGAAGGGTTGCTTGGGCTGTTGAGGATCACCGCCCGGGTGCGGTCGCTCAAAGCGCTGGTCATCGTTTCTATCGAGGGTTGAAGGTCACCATCTCCGGGCGCCACCGGCACCGGCACGCCCCCGGCCAGCCGCACCATTTCAGGATAGCTCACCCAATACGGCACCGGAAAAACCACTTCGTCGCCCGGATCCACCAAGGCCATCAGGGCAACCATCAGGGCCTGCTTCACACCTGCCGAAACCATGACGTTGGTGCGCTCGATCGACCGGCCATAGAACTGCTCAGTGTAGGCGATGACCGCATCTTTCACCGCCGGTGTGCCTGAAGCTGGTGTGTACCGCACTTCTCCGGTTTTCAACATGTCCACGCCCGCATCCAGGGCCGTCAGGGGCGCCTTGCTTTCGGGCTCCCCACCGCCCAAATGGATCACGGGTTCGCCATTGGCGCGCATGCGAGCCGCCGCTGCATTCAACTTCAGGGTGACGGATGCTCCAATGGAGCGGGCGGTGCTGCTCAGGGGTGAGGTGGCGGGCATCGGCTCTTCCTCCGGCCAATTGCGGGTCAATGATCGGGTGTTTATGGAATCTAAGCGCCCGCTTGCACGGATGCCACGCCATTTTCGTCAGCAGGAGAGAAAATCTTGGACGGCGGGCTATTTATTGGATTTCGGCGTCCCGCAATGGCAGCAAAGAACCACTCATAGCGGCCGCCGGCACCACCGAACGAACCTCACGGTCACTGGGACCGACCGGCTCAGAGCGGTTGTCGTTTGGCCCCGAAGGAGCCATAAGAGCCGCCGCCACCACCGGCCGCGAAAGGCGAGGCATGACCTCAAGGGCCTCCGCATAGCGACAAGCCGGATTCCAAAGGCTCCACCCCTGGCTTCCCGCCTGCCGGGCAGAGGTGATCTGGGTCTCGATGTACTGGCCGTCAAATTTCGTCACACGGTAGGAAAAGGCCTGCAACCAGGGCCGGATCTCGGCCTGCCCGGCTACCAGTTCGCCAAAACGCCGGGTGCCCTCGCCAATGAAATATTCCGGATCATCACCGGGCCGCTTGCGCCCTTCAAACCCGGGCCCGAAGTGGGAAGGATAAATCATCGGACAGATGACATCCACGTGGGCCGCGATGGACGGCACGTGCTGTCCAGTCAATGCCAGATCTTCCATGCGCCCCCAGGCCATGATGCCATACAGGTCAGCGCTGATTTTCACACCGTAGTGCGCCAAGGTATCGCGGGCCACGGACAAAAACTCGGTGACCACTTGCCGGCGTCGCAGTGCCGTTTGTTCCAGGTCGCCCTGCCAGTCCCCGCGCCAACCGTTGGTGGGAAAGCGCACATAGTCAAATTGGATCTCGTCCACACCAGCGCGGGCCAGTTCCGCCGCCAGGCTCAGGTTGTAGTCGATGACCTCGGGCTGGGACGGATCCATCCAAACGCAACCACGTTCGGTCCAGGCCGCGCCCGTGCTGTCCTGCAAGGCCAGATCCGGTCGCGCTTGCCCCAGGGCGCCGTCCAAAAACAGGGCCAACCGCGCCACGGTGTACAAGCCACGCTCGTCAAAACGCCGCATCATGTCACCGAGTGATGAAATCACCGGCGCGCTGCGGTCTTTGCCCCAACTCGCCAGGGCGTGGCGGCTGTAGTAGGAAACCCCGCCATCGATATCTTTGGCGTCAAACACCACCGCATTGCCGCCCGCGGCGATGAAACGGTCCACTCGACCGAGGACCGACGACACCCCACAGGCAGGACCCGTCAAATACATGCCCCGGAATTCTTCGCCATCATGCACCCGGCGAGCCACTTGCTCGCCATCGTCCTCGACCACCACGGGAATCTGAAGCTTTTGGCCAATGCGCAAAAAATTGGACGTCAGCCCGTTGGTCTTCCGGATATCCTTGAGCAGATCATCGAGGGAATAGTGATGGGTGCGCCCGCGGTGCTGGCTGCAGATTTTGATCAGAGAGTCGCCATCGCGGACCGTGTAGGTCAAAGTGTCTGACGAAGCTGGCGCAGCGGCCTGGCTTCCCAGCGGCAGCAGCAAGCTGAACAGCAGGAAAATGGTGGCGACGCGGGTTTCCGCTGCTGCTGCCCCTTTGTTCTGCTGCCATGCAAAATGCACGATGCCACCTGCCAAATCTTGCTTAAGTACCGACAATTCAGGGATTTGGACCCTTCGTCAGGACTCATGCAAGGATCGCTCCTCCGCCACGAGGCAAAGCTGCGACCAGGCCGGGGCTATGGCTCATCCAGGCGGGCTGCCAACGCTTTTTGTAAACCACGGGTGGCCCACACCGCACCATCGGCGCCGATGATCACGCCTTCGACATTCGGTGTATTCTCCAACAAGGCCAGACCTCGCTCGCGCCCCAAAACCACCACCGCGGTGGCCAGAGCGTCGGCCCGGAGGGCCCGTGGCGCCAGCACCGTCGCACTGATGCCCGCGGGCACAGGCCAACCGGTGCGCGGATCAATGATGTGGCCCAACGACCGACCCTCGACCGAAACAAATCTTTCGTACTGGCCAGAGGTTGCGACCGATCCTTCAGACAGGGGTAAAGTGAGCAACATCGCCCCCGGATCATCCGGGTCCACAACACCCACTTCGGGCTCTGGCCCGTGCCCAAAAACCAGCAGATTGCCCCCCAGATCCAAGACGCCGCCGGTGGCTCCGGCCCGGGCCATGGCCGCCGCCGCCCGATCCAAGGCATGCCCTTTGGCGATGCCGCCGAGATCCAATTCACAACCGGTTTTGCCCAAGCGCGCCCGGTCGCCTTCAAGCTCCACGGCCTCGTAGCCAATACTATTCAGCACGTCGTGCATTCGGCTCTCATCAGGCACCGTCGGCCGGCCCCCACGAAATCCCCACAGTTTCACCAAGGGCAAAACCGTGGGGTCGAAGGCCCCCTCGGTGCGACCGGCAACAATCAATGCAGCCTGGATGACGCTGCTCAGCTCAGGCCCCACCGCCACCCACGTGCCCACCGGTGCCGCATTCAATCGACTGAGAGCCGAATTGCCGTTCCATGTACTCATCAGGGAATCGACCGCGGAAAAAACCACGAACGCCGAATCGGCCGCAGCCTGGGCTACCCCTTCGTCGGCAGCCCATACCTGGACCGTCGCGAGGGTACCCATCACCTGCCGCACTTCCTGATGACGCGGCGCTTCGCGGACAGTTGCACCAGCACTCCACAACAAGAGGACTGCCAACACTGCGCACTTCATCGAGGGCGCCTATTGCCTAGGCGGCCGTGCAATATCAAGCCCGACACCGTCAGCAGAATCATGGCCCAGGCGCCGCCTTCTGCGGTCCGGCGACCCACCAAGCCAAAAACGTGTCCGGTGTGAAGATCGTGCATCCAACGCTGCCAGTCACGGGATGCCGGCGGGCGCACGCCTACGAAATGCCATGCACCGTCTTCACCCTGGCGATAGTGTCCGGCAGAGGTCAACAGTTCCAGGTTCCCCGATCCCGAGGCCGTCAGATCCAGCAATTTCGCTCCGAGCATCTCGGGCCCTGTTGGCAGGGAAATCTCGCGCCACACCCGCCCGCCATCTTCGGAAACCACCACCGACGCACGCCCCATGGCGCAAATCATCATAGCGCCGCTCTCAGAATTTCCGGTGAGAAAGAGGATGCGCTTCACATCGGTGGGGGCCGCGAGCATGGATACTTCGCGCCAATTTTTCCCGCCGTCGCCACTGGCCTCAACACCCCAATGGGTGCCCCGCAGAATATGGCCCGCGTCCGTTGGGTCGACGGCCAGGCACAGGGGTTCATTGTTGGGCCCACCCAACCACCGCGGATGCTGCAAGGCAATGCCACTGCCTACCGTCACCAGGACCAACAGGGCCGCAGCCAGGCCCAACCAGCGATGCCCTCGCCGCACCAGGGATCGCTTCTGTCCTCGAGTCATCGCTCGCCCTCCTGCCCGTACCGCTCCTCAATCATGGCCAGCACGCGCTTGACACCTGCGGTGATGCCGCGACTGGACATCGTCGCGCCGCTGACACCGACAATATCCCGGTTCAATCGCAGCGGACTGTCGGCCTTCTTCTTGCGGAACTGTTTCAGGAAACGCTGGCGCTTGACACCATCGCCACGCGACTCGCGATACACCATCACCAGCACCATCTCGACTTGCATCTGCGGCCCCACCTTCACCAAAAAAGTGATCGGCTTGAACCGCCCCTTCTCTTCGGTGATCACGGCATATCCCAGATCCTTGTTGCCCTTGCGTCCCCGATGAATTTCGACTGGCCCAGGCGCCAATTGCCACCCCAAACGGCCTTCCATCGCGGCCACCTGTTCGGCGATTGGCTCCCACTGTTCCACCCAGACCGAGTCAGCCTTGGCAAACACCTTCGCCAACGCCTCGTCCGCCGTGAAATAGACCGTCACTGCTTCGGGTCCATCCGGGCTTTCGGAAATGCCGTCGCTCTGCGCCCAGGCATGACTCATGGCACCGGTGACAAGCACCAGTGCCAGGAG
>JADGEP010000313.1:0-3434 GCA_016744275.1 Candidatus Krumholzibacteriia bacterium
GTGCGTGGTCGGCCCATTCATGTCAGCGCCGACACCTTGCACTTTCGCCTCGAAAATCAGCCGGTGATCGAAACGGCTTCCTATGCCCTGGACGAGATTTTGAGGGTCCGGGCCTGGCAGGCCAACAGCGCGCGCGGCGCCGGATGGGGCGCCACTTCAGGGGCCGTGGTGGTGGGCGGTTTTGGCGCCTTGGTGGGCATGTATGCCTCGGCCATTCGCGGCAATGATAACGCGGGTCCGGTCGTTGCCTTCGCCCTGATTGGCGCAGGGGTGGGCGCCGCCGGTGGCGGTCTGGTGGGCGGAAGTGTCGGCCTCTTGATCAGCTCCTGGCAGCAGGTGTGGCCTACTGGCGCAGACCTGCGCTTGCCGGGTTCGGCGCCAACTTCAAAAAATGCGCGGCTGAACCTATTTGCCGGCAGCGGCAGCACCACCTTGCCGGACTATGAAGTGACCCGCCCGGTGGGCCGCATCAGCCTGCATAAGAATCTCAACCCCAATGCCAGCCTGGGACCGGCCGTTGGTTATCACAAATTTGGCGGCACCGAGGTCACCCAACTCCCAGGCTCCACCGAGACGCGCAGCCGGGACGGCATCCTGCAGGTGGGTATGGAGTTCAAGATCCGCGCTGACCGCACTGGCTTTTCGCCCTTTGCGACCACTGGCGCCGGATGGTATCTCGGCAACGGTGTCTTCATTGGCGGCCATGCTGGCGGTGGACTGCGCTGGGCAGTCTCCGATTTCACCGACCTGGAATTCGACGTGCGCTACCACTTCAGCTTCACTGATACGGACGAGGACGATATCGACAGCTTTTGGACCATCGGCCTCAATCTCGGATTTGGGATTTGAATCCGGGGCCCGGTTGGCTAACATGGGAAAAACGGTATCGTATCCGGATTCCAAGGAGATCAAATGTCCCATCACCAAGACATGCCTTTTGATGGTTTGCCCCAACTGACGGCCGCCCAGAGGCTTGAATCTGCCCGCAATTTCCGGAAACGCATTTCGACCCGCCGCACGATCCGCGACTTTTCCGACCAAACGGTTGATCCGGAGGTGATCCGAGAGTGCGTGATGGCCGCAGCCCAGGCTCCGAGCGGTGCCAATATGCAGCCTTGGCATTTCGAAGCCGTCAGTGACCCGGGCCTGAAGCGGCAAATTCGCCTGGCCGCCGAAGCCGAAGAACGCGAGTTCTATCAGGGCCGCGCCTCGGACGAATGGCTGGAGGCTCTCGCTCCTCTGGGCACCGATCAGGACAAACCCTTTCTCGAAACCGCCCCCTGGCTCATCGTCATTTTTGAACAGCGCCACGGCCTGGACGCCGACGGCAACAAGGTCCGCTACTACTACACCAAAGAATCTGTCGGGCTGGCCGCGGGGTTTCTGATCGCCGCCTTGCACGAAGCGGGATTGGCCACCCTGACTCACACCCCGAGCCCCATGGGGTTTCTGAATCGCATTCTCGAACGGCCATCCCATGAAAAGCCGTTCCTATTGCTGGTCGCAGGTCACCCCGTGGTCGACGCTACGGTCCCGGCCATCACCCGCAAGGATCCCGACGACTATCTCCACTTCCGCTCGGGCAAGGACCACTCATGAACGATTCTGCGTTGAGTCCCAATGACCTGACGGCCACGCTCGCTACCCGGCACTTCAATCCGGCCTGGTTTGCCGCCGTCATGGGCACGGCGGTATTGCCCTTGGCCCTGAGCTTCACCGGTGCCGATTGGACCGCTGCAGCGGCGCGCGTATTTGTGCCCCTGGCTGGCCTCATGTTTCTCATATTCCTGGTGCCGTGGTCCTTGAAGATGATGCTGCACCCTCAGGATTCGGCCCGGGATTTTAACCACCCGGTCGCCAGCAGTTTCCTGCCCACCATGCCGATCGCCCTGCTCATACTGGCTTTGGATCTGCTCAAATTTGGCCATTTGTTCATGGCCGTTGAAACCGCCCACACGTTTGCCTTTGGTTTGTGGATTGGCGGCACCGTTGGCATCTACCTCTTGGGCTTTGTGGTGCTCATTCATGTTTTTCGCAATCAGGGCATTCAGCTGGAGCACGCCAATTTTGGCTGGCTCATCCCACCGGTCAGCAAGCTGCTCATTCCGGTGGCCGGATTTGAACTCGCTGGGCATTTGCCCCAGCATCGCGATATCATACTCTCGCTTTCGCTGGCCAGTTTTGGCATCGGCTTTTTCCTTTTTCTCTTTGTGGGCGCCGCTGCTTTTCAGCGCTACCTGTTTCGAGGCCTGCCTGCCCAGAAATTTGCCCCGACGTTTTTCATCGGCATCGCCCCACCGGCCATTCTTTCGGTGGCCATGGCCAAACTCAGCCACTATGTCGGTCATCACGAGTTGCTGGGCCTGACTGCCGAAAATTTCACGCCCCTGGCCAAGCTGTTCATCATGATGACCTGGGGCCTGGCCGCCTGGTGGTTTGTCATGGGGTTGGTACTGACAGTCTACACCAAACGGAAACAGGGCCTGCCATTTGCGCTGAGCTGGTGGGCCTTCACTTTTCCCACCGGGGCCTTGGCCATTTCCAGCGGGATCGCTTGGCAAATCAGCCAATTTTCGGCCCTGCGCCTATTCTATAATGGGGTGGTGTTTTTTCTGTTGATTGTCTGGTTGGTGGTCTTCGTACGCACCATCGCCGGCGTGGTCTCGCGCCGCCTGCTCATGCCAGCTCATTGAGCCTGCGACTGCATGCCCCTACGGCGAGGCTCTGGAAGGTTGTCGAAAGAGCCCTTTGCCTGTATACTGCAATTCTTACGGTACCTGTCACCCCTGATATGATGCTGTGAGTAGCCTGCGGGACGGCCAATCGGCCGTCCCTGGGCACCTTTAAGCTGTCTGCTGACTTGTATGAGACCTTCCCGAATTTTCGGCCCGCAAGCGCTCCCTGGTCAATCAAAATCCGACCCTTCATCCCCTGATTTCCCTTGCTCCAAGGTGATATGTTATTATTTTAACATCATATCAAAACCCTGAATTCGAAGGGCAAATGCGCGCAAATGATGGATCTCAAGAACTTCACGGAATGGCCTGAATCCTGGGGACGCCAACAGATCGTTGGCCTCCTGGGTCTCAGCGATCCCGCCGATTTGCAGGCACTCTATGATGCGGCCTATGCCGTCAAGGTGCGGCACGTCGGGCGCACGGCCTATTTTCGGGGCATCATCGAGTGCAGCAACCTCTGCGTCAAAAACTGCATCTACTGCGGCATCCGGCGGGACAATAAGAACGTGCCCCGCTTTTCGATGGCCGCCGACGAACTGATCGCCGCTGCGCGCTGGGCCCACTCCAGTGGCTATGGCTCGATTGTTTTGCAGGCCGGTGAACGGCGAGACGAAGAATTTGTCGAATTCGTGGCCGAAATGCTCACTCGCATCCACGCCGAGACCAATGGCGAACTCGGCGTCACACTCTCGCTGG
>JADGEP010000313.1:3444-4798 GCA_016744275.1 Candidatus Krumholzibacteriia bacterium
CCGACGCTGGGGCCCACCGCTATTTGTTGCGCATCGAGACAACCAACCGCGCCATCTACCGCCAGCTGCACCCCAACGATCACGACTGGGCCGAACGCCTGGAATGTCTAGCACGGTTGCGGGCCGAAGGCTACCAGGTGGGCACCGGAGTGCTCATCGGACTGCCGGACCAAACCCTGGAAGACCTGGCCGAGGACCTGCTCTTTTTCCGGGATCAGGATGTGGACATGATCGGCATGGGGCCATTCATCCCCCACGCCAACACGCCCCTGGGCCATCTGGTCGCAACCTTTGATGCAGAGCGGCAATTGCAATTGGGCTTGAAGATGATTGCGGTGGCCCGGCTGCTACTGGGCAACGTCAACATTGCCGCCACAACCGCCCTGCAGGCTCTTGATCCGATCGGACGTGAGCTGGGACTGCTGGCCGGTGGCAACATCGTGATGCCGAACATCACCGATACCAAGTACCGCAAGGCCTATCAGTTGTATGAGGGGAAACCCAGCCTGGACGAAAATTCGGATACCAGCCGAGACAACCTTGCCCAGCAAATCTCCAACATTGGCGAGACTGTCGGCTACGGCCGGCGCGGCGACTCACCACGCTTTCTGGCCCGTGCCCAAGGGCCTGCTACAGGCTGAGCCCAAAAGGCGCCAGGGCCCGTTCGAATATTCCCAGGCTGTAGGCGATCACGATGCCGTAATTGGAAACGGGCACGGCTTGAGTTTTGCAATCGGCCACCCGGCTCAGAACTTCCTGCCGGTTCATGGTGCAAGCGCCGCACTGAACTACCAGCTTGTAGGGCGTCAGGTCTTCTGGAAAATCGTGACCAGTGACGGTGGTGAAGCGCAGCGTCCCACCCACATGGTCCTGCAACCAACGCGGAATCTTCACCCGCCCGATGTCTTCTTCCACCGGATGATGACTGCAGCCCTCGGCCACCAGGACTTTGTCCCCAGGCTGCAGCGCCGCAATGGCCCGGGCGCCCTGCACCTGAGCCGGCAAATCGCCCCGGTGGCGCGCCATCAGAATCGAAAAACTCGTCAATGGAACCTCGGGCGGCACGATGGCCCCCACCTCGGTAAAAGCCTGGCTATCGGTCACCACCAGCTTGGGCGGCTGGCGCAAATTGTCCAACGCCGCAGCCAAGCCATCGGTTTGCACCACCAGGCATTGGCACTGGCCGTCCAGCAGGTCACGCACCGCCTGCACCTGGGGCATGATCAGGCGCCCTCGCGGGGCTTCTTTGTCGATGGGAATGACCAACACGGCCAGGCCACCGGGCCCCACCAGGTCATGGACCAAGGCAGGTGGCGCCGCAATACGCTCGGGCGCGGCTTTGATGACTTGCTGG
>JADGEP010000314.1:0-1269 GCA_016744275.1 Candidatus Krumholzibacteriia bacterium
CCGCAACACCGTGAACAGGTGGTGGCTTTCATCCTTGTCCAGCGGCACAGTCTCGCCCGGTTGGGGCAAGCCGGTCTCAGTGGTGTCGAGGAAAAAATGACGCACTGCAATCCGTTCTGGCTTATCAATCGTACAAATGACGTCCCGGTGCCGGCACTTTGTCCTGCAACTCTTGCCGCACCGCTTCCAACTTCTGTTTCGTACCCTTGTCCAGGCCAGACGGAGTCCAAGCCAGGACCCGCACCAACTGGTCGCCGGTGCCCGGTCGGTTCACATGGGGTACGCCCTTCTTGCGCATCCGGAACACCTTGTGACTCTGGGTGCCCGCCGGGATTTTCAACGCCACTTTGCCCTCCAGGGTGGGCACTTCAACTTTTGTCCCCAATACCAGCTCCAAAGGCGAGAGCGGCACGTCGATGAGCAAATCGTCACCTTCGCGGGTGAACAATTCGTGATCTTCAACGTCAAAAACAACCCGCAGATGCCCGGAGCGCGAACCGTGCTCCCCGGCGTCACCCTTGCCTTCAAGCTCCATATAGTTGCCCGAGCTCACGCCCGCCGGCACTTGGATTTCCAATTGCTCTTCGCCCCGGACCGTGCCGGTGCCGTTGCAACTGTTGCACGGGTCCTGGACCATCGAGCCTTTGCCTCGGCAATGGGGACAGACTCCTTCGGTGACCATCTGGCCCAGCAAGGACTGACGCACCTGGCGCACTCGCCCCTGGCCGCGGCAATGGGAGCAGGTCACTGGTTGACTGCCGGGCTTGGCCCCGCTGCCGTGGCAATCGTCGCAAGCCACTTGCTTGTTGATCTTGACGGTTTTCTTGGCGCCCTTGGCGGCATCAGCCAGAGGCACGGATATTTTCAACTGCAGATTACGGCCGCCCTCTTGGCCACCGCCACCGCCGCCGAACATGTCGCCAAAGCCGCCACCGCCGCCGCCACCGCCACCCATGCCGAAGTTGCGCAGGAAGCTTTCCAGGGCGTCGTTCAGGTCGATGCCACCGGCGCCATAACCACCGCCACCAAAGCCCTGGTTCGGGTCCACGTGACCGTACTGGTCGTATTGGGCTTTGCGCTGCGGATCCTTCAGCGCTTCATAGGCCTCCGTGGCTTCCCGAAACTTTTCGGCGGAAGTCGGGTCATCCGGATTCTTATCCGGATGAAACTTGATGGCCTTTTGGCGGTAGGCCTTCTTGATCTCAGGCATGGACGCGCTCTTGTCCACGCCAAGCACTTCGTAATAGTCCCGCTGGTTGCTCATAGACC
>JADGEP010000314.1:1279-4775 GCA_016744275.1 Candidatus Krumholzibacteriia bacterium
CGCGCGCCGGGCGCAGCACCATGTCGCCAAAGTTGTATCCCTGCTGCACGACCTCGATCACAAATCCCGACTCGACACCCTCGCGGGGCAACTGCCCCACAGCTTCGTGAAAATTGGGATCGAAGACGGCGTCCATCGCCTTCATAGGCGTGACGCCCTTTTCCTTCAGCACTCCATGGAGCTTCTGGTGAATCATCTGCACACCTTCGCGGAAGCTGTCAGACGTATCAGTATCTGCCTCAGGCGTGACCGATTGCAAGGCCCGATCGAAGTTGTCCTGCACCTCAAGCATGCTGCGCAATACATCGGCCTGGGCAAATTTGCGGGACTGGACCAGTTCGCGGCTCGAACGCTTGCGCAGGTTGTCCATTTCCGCTACGACCCGCAGCCATTTTTCCTTGAATTCGTCCCGCTCGGCGGCCATATCAGCCAGCGGATCCGGCTCGGCTTCGAGCACTTTCACGTCCCCTTCTGCCGAAGAATCTTCCGCCGCTTCGGCCTCCAATTCCAGTTCGACATCGCCCAGCTCGGTATCGTTCAGCGGCTGGTCTTCATTCTTGCCTGTCTTGCTCATCTTCGCTGCTTCCTCCTGGAACATGCACACTTGGGCCCCACTCCGATCAGGAACGGCGGCCGCGGACTAAAAATCAGCTGACGAATGCTTCGGGGCTCTCACCCAGAGCTTCGCGCAGAATATCGATGCCATGAAAGGCGCGCTGGTAAGACATGCGCCGGGGCCCGAGCACTGCCAGGGTGCCTTGGCGCCCATCCAGGGCAAAATTGCCCGTCAGAATGGAAAAGGAGCGCAACTCGCCCACCGGATTTTCGCGCCCGATCCAGACGCCAAAACGCTCTTCGGGTTCGTCTCTCAAATGCTGCAGCGACTCGCGGATCGCCCGCGGCGACTCCATGAAACGCAGCAGCGCCCGCAAGGGTTGCGGCTCGTGTAGTTCAGGCGTCTCCAGGACGTTGGCGACGCCTTCGATTTCAATGGTGTTTTCGGCCGGCCCGCCCAGCAGTTTGCGCCCCTGTTGGGCCATCTGTCCCGCGCATTCGGTCACCGGGGTTTGCACCAGATCGATGGTGTCCAAAACACCGCCGATTTCAGCCAGGGTGCGCCCGGCCACCCGCTCATTCAACAGCCGAGCGGCTTCGGCCGCCACATGGCCCGGAGTATCGGCGGGCAAATCCACCAGCCCCGTGCGCACCTGAGTCGTGTCCAGGATGACCACCATCAGGCCACGTGAGCCCGACTTGGGATAAAACTCAACCCGCTCCACCCGGATCGCCGCACTGGACGGCCCCACGATGATGCTGATGTTGTCCGTCAAACGGCTCAACAGTCCCGCCAGCATTTTCAGCCGATCCTGGGACCCGAGTCCACCCTGCAGGTTCTCTCCCACCAGGTCGCGCATTTCGGCCGGAGCCTCGTGGCGCCGCAAGGCCCAACCGTCCCGCAAGCCATCGACAAAGACTCGAAAGCCACGGTCAGTGGGCAAACGCCCAGCCGAGGTATGGGGTTGCTCGAGGTACCCCTCATCTTCCAGATTCTTCATGACCGCGCGGATTGTCGCCGAAGACACCGAGCGCTGCATACCGCGCTCAACCAGGCCAGAGCTGATGGCTCGGCCGGTTTCGATATTCAGGCGCACAATGGCCTCAAGAATGTCGCGGTGGCGCTGACTCAGCGGCGACCGTGGATGGCGGCGGTTCATGGTGGTCTTGGCAGTTTCTGGTTTGGGTCCATTTGTGACCGGTTCGGGCCCCAAATTAGTCATTGGCCGCTCAGAGTGTCAACCCCGCCAGCCGTTCCTCGATGGTGTCGATGCGCAAGAACCCCAAGCTGGTCAAGATCAAGCGGTCCGCGCTAACGGTCCAAAGACCTTCCTCCTGCCCCCGCGCGATGTCCAGCGCCCCGGCGGGCAACCGCTCCACCGGCACCCCCTTTTTTGTGCGCAGGGCCAAGATCAAGCGCTCCAAGCGGATGGCCGGCCTGTTCAACGGGTCAACTGCGCTCTCCGGCAAACCGCCGGATTCAACTGCCGCCAGCCACTGTTGCAAATCGTCGTGATTGCCATAGCGCCGCCGACCCCAATAGCCGTGGGCCCCGGGCCCCAGACCCAACCAGGGCCGATGGGGCCAATAATTGCGATTGTGCCGCGACTCGGCTCCGGGACGGGCAAAGTTCGCCACTTCGTACTGGGCAATGCCCAAGCTCGCCAGATGCTCGACCACCGCCAAATACAATTCTTCGGTCTGGCGGTCCGGCAACAAACGCACCTGTCCCCTTTGCACGCGGCGCTCCAGCGAGGTGCCCGGGTGCACCTCCAGGATGTAGACCGAAAAATGCTCCACCCCACGATCCGCAGCTTCGCTCAGTTCGTCCAGCAAAGTTGCACGCCGCAATCCGGGCCCGATGATCCAATCAGCCGACACCCGTTCGAAACTGCGACAGGCCAGATCCAGGCCCGCCCGCGCCGTGGCCGGGTCGCATTGCCTTCCCAACAGTTGCAGAACATCCGGCTGCAGGCTTTGCACGCCGAGGCTGATGCGATCAATGCCGGCTTCACGCCAGGCGTTCGCCACCGAGGCCGACAGGGATTCGGGATTGGCCTCGGCCGTCAATTCGAAATCATCGGCCAACGGCAAGCCGTCCAGTACGCCCGCCAACATCCGCTGCATCTGCTCCGGCTCCAACTCCGAAGGGGTGCCGCCGCCGAGGTAGCAGGTGTGCAGGGGCCGCCGCCGGTCAGCGATGACTGCGCACGATTGCCGCCGCAATTCCATCTCGGCCAGGACCGCGTCCACGTAGCGGGCACGCAACGACGCACCGTGTTCGGCGGTGCGCGCAAAATGACAATAAGAACAGATGGATCCGCAAAACGGCACGTGGATGTAGATTCCCATGAATGCCCCCGACTGCGCCGCCTGTCAGCGGATGAGGTCGCCCATCCGATTGATCCGCGGCAGGTGCCGCTCACTATCCCAGGACCAATAGAGGAACATCGCCTTGCCCTTGATGAGCTTGATGTCCAGCGGTCCCCAGTACCGACTGTCCATACTGTTGTAACGGTTGTCGCCCATCATGAAAATGTGGCCTTCAGGCACGACATAGGGTTTGGGCATGCCGGGCCAGGGCCAGGCATGGTTGCGCCGATTGCTCACATAGAGGGCCTGGTCATGCTTGGCCCGGGGCGCCGGGCAAGACTCGGGGTCAGTCCAGCTGGGGATGCAACTGTGGTCACCATCACGCTGGCCGAAGTTGCTTTCGTAGATCTCACCATTGACCCGCAGGACGCCGTCATCCACCGCCACGGTATCACCAGCCACTGCGACGCAGCGCTTGATATAGTCCAGGTTGCGGTCCTTCGGAAAAAGGGAGCCAGAAACCGACCACCGAAACTGAGAGAAAAAAACCAGACAATGGATGCGCTCATGGCTCCCAGACCGAAAAGATACCGCCCCTGCGCTTCAAACCGCGTACTGATCCCGCCCA
>JADGEP010000315.1 GCA_016744275.1 Candidatus Krumholzibacteriia bacterium
CAATTGGTCCTCATCGCGAGGCGCCATCACCACCATGTTGGGCACCATGCGCAGGTAGGTGTAATCAAATACTCCGTGGTGAGTCGGGCCGTCCTCGCCCACCAGGCCGCCACGATCAACGGCAAAAACGACAGGCAATTTCTGCAACGCCACATCATGAATCAGATGATCAACCGCCCGCTGCAAAAACGTTGAGTAAACGGCAACCACGGGTTTGCAACCATCGCTGGCCATGCCGCCGGCGAAGGTCACCGCGTGGCCTTCGGCAATGCCTACGTCGTGAAAACGACCCGGGAAACGGTCGCGCATCCCGGCCAGGCCAGTGCCCGAGGGCATGGCGGCGGTGATGGCATGAATGCTGGAATCTTTGGCGGCCAAGTCGCAAAGGGCCTCACCAAAAACCGAAGTGTACGCCGGGATCGCCGGCTTGACGACTTTCATGCCCTCGGCTTTGTCGAATTTGCCGACGCCGTGGTAACGTTGGCCATCCTGTTCGGCAAAGCGGTAGCCCTTGCCTTTTTCAGTGCTGATGTGAACCAGGATGGGCCCAGGCAGCTTACGCACCGCCTCGAGGGTGCGCATCAACAAGGGCAAGTCGTGACCATCCAGAGGGCCAAAATACTTGAAACCCAATTCTTCGAACAGAATCGTCGGCACAACGAGCTGTTTCAGGCTTTCCTTGATCCGTCCCGCCAGGACCTGCGCCTTGCTGCCATGGGGCAGGTTGCCCAACAAATCCCAGACATCGGCTTCCATCCGGACGTAGCTTTTGCCGCTGGTGATCCGGGTCAGGTGTTTGGAAATCGCCCCCACGTTTGGCGCGATGCTCATCTTATTGTCGTTCAGAATGACAATCAGATTGGTCCCCAACTGTCCGGCATTGTTCAAGCCCTCATAGGCCAGGCCACCGGTCAAAGCGCCATCGCCCATGACCGCCACCACCGCATGCTCTTCCTGCCGCGAATCACGCGCCGCGGCAAAGCCGACAGCGGCGCTGATCGAGGTGCTGGCGTGCCCCACACCGAACATGTCGTGTTCGGATTCACTCTGCTTGGGAAAGCCGGCGATGCCACCTTTGCGCCGGAGCGTCCCAAATTGATCCCGCCGGCCGGTCAGCAGTTTGTGCCCGTAGGCCTGATGCCCCACATCCCAGACGATCTTATCGGTTGGGGTGCTGAAAACACGGTGCAAGGCCACGGTCAATTCGATCACGCCCAGGCTCGCGCCCAGATGGCCACCCGAGCGGGAAACCGAAGTGATGATATAGTCGCGCAATTCGGCGCAAAGCTGCTCCAACTCTTCGTTGGAGAGTTTCTTGATGTCGTCCGGTCCCGCAATTCCGGGCAGCAGGGGATCCATGGGTATCCTTCCCTGATTTATCAAAGAACAGGCCTCAATTGACCTGCATTCTCATTAACTCAGATTTTAACTTGGTTGCCAACCGAATGCCAGTGCGAAAAGCGCCCCCAAAACGCCGCCAAAAACCACATGGGCCGGATGATGCACTCGCGGATCCAGATAGTCGGCCACCCGCAGGTGCAATGGTCCGGCATCCGGCAGGGAAACCACCAGTCGATAAAGCACTTCGCGCTGGCGGCTGGCCATGACCCGCAGTTTCACCGTATCGTGCACAAAAATGACGGCAATAATGAGCGCAAAGCCCGTTTCACCGGCGTACCACCCCACTCGCATCACCGTCAATACCAGAAGGCAGGCCAGCAATGCCGTCGGCAGACTGGGCAGGCCGTGGCTTTGGCCCAGCACCGACAAGGCGATCCGGCGATTCGTCACCGAATAGATGGCAAATTTGGCGATTTGAGCGAACGCCCCACAGAGCAGAACAATCACCCAGATGGGCCAGTTCCCCATGGATTCCATCTCAACAATCCCGATTCCAGAGTTTGCCGGTCAAAGCCAATAGCAAGTCTGTTTTTGGTCCCTTGGGCAGTACAGTCGTCAAAGCGTCGCGTCCAGCTTGCCCATGGCGCTGAGCCCTGAGCAAGGCCTTTTCCAGGCCCTCCACCCGCACCCAGGTTGCCTTCACGGCGTCCTCGTCCTTGCCCGCGGTTTTGCCCAATTTTGCGGCCGAAGCCGTCACGTCGAGCACATCATCGGCACCTTGAAAGGCCAGGCCCAAATTCAGGGCCGCTTGGTCAATTTCTTTCTGCACCCGGTCGTTGGCGCCCGCCAGCAAGGCTCCGGTTCCCATGGCTGCCATCAGTAGGCGAGCTGTCTTGCCCGTGTGAATTTTTCGGACCACCGCTGCGGTCACCTCGCGACCCTCGGCATCCAGGTCATATTGCTGACCTCCAACCATACCCGCCGGGCCCACAGCATCGGCGACCAGCGCTACAAGTGGGCCCGCCAATCTGCCACCGCTGCCGGCCAAAAGTGAAAACGCCCGGGCCTGCAAACCATCGCCGGCCAGGATGGCTGTCGGTTCATCAAAGGCCACGTGACAGGTGGGTTGGCCGCGACGCAAATCGTCGTTATCCATAGCGGGCAAATCATCGTGGATCAGCGAATAGGTGTGCAGCATTTCCAAGGCGCAGGCGGCGACGAGAACTTGCTCCCTCGCCACTGGTGTCTTCTTCCTTGCTGCCACCAGGGCATCCCAGGTCCACAGTACCAGGATGGGTCGCAATCGTTTGCCCCCGGCCAGCAGGCTGTGACGCATGGCCTGCTTCAAACGCGACGGCACGCCCTTCTCAACGTTGAGCAATTGCCTCAGGGATTTTTCGATCCCACGGCGTTCCCGAACCAGCTCCCGCTCGAGGTCAAACACCGCCATCAAAATTCTCCGCCCGACACATGGCCTCCCACGTGTTTTCAAGCAACATGGCGATGGTCATCGGGCCCACGCCACCGGGTACCGGTGTCATGGCGCTGGCGTGCCCCACCAAAGCCTCAAAGTCCACATCACCAACCAGACGGGTGCCGGATTTCCTCTCCGGCGCGTCGATGCGATTGATCCCCACATCAACCACCACCGCGCCTTCGCCCACACCTTCGGGCCCAATCATGCGCGGCACGCCAATGGCCGCCACGACCACGTCCGCCGCTTTTGTCACCGCAGCCAAATCTCGCGTTCCGGAATGGCACATTGTCACCGTCGCGTTGCCTTCTTCGGATTTCAGCGAGAGCAACAAACTCAAGGGGCGGCCCACAATGACACTGCGGCCGACCACTGCCACTGATTTTCCCGACATGGAAATTCCATAATGACTCAACATGCGCAGGATACCCTTGGGAGTGCACGGTACAAATCCCGGGTTGCCAGCCACCAACCGCCCCAGGTTGACCGGATGAAATCCATCAACATCCTTTTCCGGCGAAACGCTGAGCAGGACTTTGTCCTGATCCATTCCCTTGGGCAGCGGCAGTTGCACCAGGATGCCATCAATCGCTTCGTCGTTGTTCAGCTCATCAATCAACGCCAGCACATCATCCTGGGACGTTGTGGCCGGAAGGCGGTGCGTCACATGGTGGAACCCCACCTCATCACAGCCCTTTTCCTTGTGGCTCACATAGACTGCCGAGGCGGCGTCGTCGCCCACCAACAACACGGCCAAACCCGGTCGGCGCGGGGCGGTTTTCATCCGGTTCTTCAATTCGGAAAAAACGGCATCCCGCACAGGGATACCTTTGAGCCGTAAGGTCTCCAACGTCTTCCTCCACACTTTTGTTGAGCTAGTTTGCGAACGAGCTGGATCGGGTTTCCCGAATGACCATGATTTTGATCTGGCCAGGATATTCCAACTCTCCTTCAACTCGCCGGCTGATTTCTTCGGCCAATACCGCCGCTTCGGCGTCCGACACCTTGGAGTGATTCACCATCACCCGCACTTCGCGGCCCGCTTGAATGGCGAAACTTTTCTCCACGCCATCGAAGCTGTCGGCAATCTCTTCCAGGTTTTCCAACCGCTGGACATAAGAATCCACACTCTCACGCCTGGCCCCCGGACGTGAGGCCGACACGGCATCGGCGGCCGAGGTGATAAAAGTGTAAGGCGTGGTCGGGTCGACATCCTGATGATGCCCGCCAACGGCATTGATCACCGCTTCGGGTTCGCCAAACTTTTTGCAGAGGCGGGCGCCGATCAGGGCATGCGGCCCTTCAATTTCGTGGTCCGCCGCCTTGCCGATGTCGTGCAGGAAACCGCAGCGTTTGGCCAAGCGCGGATCCAGGCCCAGTTCGCTGGCAATCACAGCCGAGACCGCTGCTACTTCGGACGAGTGCTTCAACAGATTCTGGCCATAACTGGTGCGATAGTTGAGGCGCCCAATGTACGGATACATATCCGGGTTCACATTCTGCAGCCCCTGGTCCAGGCAGGCCTGTTCGCCCAACTCCCGAATCTTCTCCTGCATCTCCTCGTCGGTGCGTTTGACAACTTCCTCAATACGCCCGGGATGAATGCGCCCATCCCGAATCAGAATCTCCAGGGATTGCCGGGCCACCTCACGCCGCACCGGATCAAAGCCTGAAACGACCACCGCACCGGGCGTATCGTCGATGATCACATCAACACCGGTCGTCATTTCAAAGGCCCGGATGTTGCGCCCCTCGCGGCCGATGATGCGGCCCTTCATATCGTCGCTGGGCAAGTCGACCACCGAGACGGTGCTCTCGGCAACATGTTCGGACGCATATCTCTGGATAGCCAAGCTGAGAATCTTCATGGACTCACGGCGGGGCGTGCGCCCGGGTTCTTCCCGCACGGGGTGCACACCCTT
>JADGEP010000316.1:0-258 GCA_016744275.1 Candidatus Krumholzibacteriia bacterium
CATCCACCTGGGAGGCTATGGCCGCGATCTGGAACCCCGAGTGCCGCTGACAGAGTTGTTGGACATCTGCCTGGCGGAGTTTCCCGGACTGCGACTCCGGCTGAGCAGCATTCATCCCAATGAAGTCACGCCCGAGTTGCTGGGCTTCTATCGCGACAATGCCCGGATGCGACCACACCTGCACATCAGCTTGCAAAGCGGCAGCAGTGGCGTACTCAAACGAATGAAGCGACCATATCGCAGCGAACGGGCGTGGGA
>JADGEP010000316.1:268-4732 GCA_016744275.1 Candidatus Krumholzibacteriia bacterium
CGTGGGACTCGATGCGCGAGGCGGCCGCCACGGTGCCGCATTTTGGCCTCGGAGCCGACATCATTGTGGGCTTTCCGGGCGAAACTGATGAAGAGTTCGAAGAGACCCGCCGCATGGTGGAAGAACTGCCCTTCAGCTATTTGCACGTCTTCCGCTTTTCGCCGCGTCCGGAAACGGCAGCGGCAGACATGCCCGACCAGGTTCATCACGCGACGATCACGAAACGCAGTGAAATATTGCGCAAGTTGGCTGATGAGAAGCAGGCTGAATTTGCCTGCAACTTGGTCGGCACAGTGCGCGAAGCGGTGGTCGAAACGGAGTCAGGCGACCCCAACTGGCGGCAGGCCACTACCGACAATTACGTTACGATTCTGGTGCCCAACTCCAATTGTCCGGCCGGCACCTTGATCGAGGCCCAAATTTCCGATTACCGCGACGGCAAGCTCTACGCCACCGTTGCCCGAGAGCTCAACACCATCCTGCCGACTGGCACTGGAGATTGACTTGGCCACTTTCCAGGGCGATTTGCCCGACCTCACCCAAACGGCTGCACCGGTAGGCGAGAATCTCGCTTCGGTCTATATCGAGACCTATGGCTGCCAGATGAACGTCTACGATTCCCAGGCCATCAACGGGCTGCTCGAGGGCGCTGGCTACAACATCGTCCAGCATGACCTTGAGGCCGATGTGATTCTTTTGAACACCTGCAGCATTCGGGATCTGGCCGAGCATAAAGTGATCAGCCGCGTGGGCGAGCTGCGCCACCGGCGGACCAAAACGGAGATGCCACAACCGGTGATCGGCGTCTGCGGTTGCATGGCCGAACGCATGGGCAAAGATCTGCGCAAGGGCAAACGCAGAGTGGATTTGGTCGTGGGGGTGGACAACTACGACACCTTGCCGGGCTTGATCAGCAAATTGACAGCCAAGACGATTCCCCAACACGCCCACGAACGGCGCACCGTCACCGGTCACCGCTCGGATGCTCACTATGTAGCGCCGCCCTCGCTGTATCCCATCAACAACAGTCACCTGGTGACGATTCACAAGGGGTGCGATTACAAATGCACCTACTGCATTGTGCCCTACACCCGTGGGCCGCAGAGTGAAAAATCTCCTGAGGCGATCATCGAAGAGATCAGCGGAATTGTGGCTGGCGGCGGGCGCGAAGTGACCCTTTTAGGGCAGAATGTCACAGCGTACAACTGGCAACAAAACATGGACTTCGCCAAGCTGGTTGAAGAAGTGGCTGAGATCGACGGCCTTGAACGCATCCGCTTTTTGACGGGGCATCCGACCGATATGCACCCACACCTGATGGATACCATTGGCCGCCTGGAAAAAGTTTGCCCCTGGCTGCACGTGCCGGTGCAGAGCGGCAGCGATCGCGTCTTGCGCCGCATGAAACGCCTTTACACCAGCGGCCAGTATCTGGAGATGGTGGACTATGCCCGCCAAGCCATTCCCAATGTGACGTTCTCCACCGATTTTATTGTCGGCTTTCCGGGAGAGACAGAACAGGACTTCCAGGATACCCTTGAGGTCACCCGCAAGGTGAAGTACGATCAGGCCTTCTGCTTCAAATATTCGGAACGCCCCGGCGTGCCGGCAGCCAAGCTGAACGACGATGTGCCCGATGTGGAAAAGAAGCGGAGGCTGGCCGAATTGCTGGCTGTTCAAGAAGAAACGTGGAACGCCGTGGCGGACACCTGCGTTGGTCAGGTGTGGCCGGGAGTGGTGGAAGGACAGGCCAAACATCAGAGCAAACCCGGCCAGGACGATGGCCAGAAGGGGCCGTTCTGGCGGTTGCGCACGTCCAACAATCGCAAGATCATTGTGAGCGCGGATGAACTGAAAATTGGTGCCGAGCTCAAGGCCCGCATCAATGGCTACAAAAACACGAGTTTCCTGGGCGAACTCCAGGACTGACCAGACGGCCCGGACCGGTGGAAAACCGGGGAAACGAGGATTGCACGTGTGGCTTATCAAGGGATTTGGTTTTCTGCTGCTGCTGTTTACGCTCGTCTATTTTTTCGTCACCAATAGCGGCCAGTCGGTGGACATCAATGTGTTTGGCCGGGCTTTCCTGGGCATATCGATCTACTGGGTCGTGGCGGTCAGTTACCTCTTGGGCTTCGCCACGAGTTTTATCTTGGCGGCCTTGCGTGAATTCCGCTTCCACCGGGACATCAGCCGCCTGAAGAAGGAAAACGCGGCCAAGGATCAGGAGATCGCCGACTTGCGGACCCTGCCATTGCGCCAGGAAACCGCGCCGGTAGAGGAAACCAGCGGTGAATAACATCGACGGCAATATCATATTGTGGGCGGTCGGGTGTGTGGCGGTATTGGCGGTCGGACTCGCCCTCTGGCGAACTTTTTCGAATCAAGGCACGGCCCCCAAAAGAGACGACTATCTCCATGCGCTGGAATTGTGGATAGAAGGCGACCTGGAGGATGCCGCGGCCCTGCTGCACAAGGTTGTCCACGATGACCCACAGGCCGTCGAACCCTTTCTCTATCTGGGAAATCTCTTGCGCCTGCAAGGCGACGCTGAACGCGCGGCGGTTTTGCACCGGGGATTGACCGTGCGTCCAGACCTGACAGTGGCCCAGAAAATTGTGGTGGGACTGTCATTGTCCGAAGATCTCAACGCTTTAAAACGTTGGGATGAATCGGGGCAAGTGCTGGACACGCTCTTGCGCAATACCACCGACCGCAGTCGGTATTGGCGCGCCCGCTTTTTTCAGCGCCATGGGCAGGAGAATTTCCCCGAAGCCGCCCGCACCCTAAAGGCCGCCGCCAAACACGCGCCCCGGCGGGACCGTGAGTGGTTCAACAACGCCTACGCGAGTTACCAACTGGACCGCGCCCTGCGCCACGCCCTGGCTGGCGAAAACAGCGATGCCCAGGCCCGAATCAAGGATGTGAGAAATCTGCCCGCAGCCGCCTCCCGTTCTGCCCTGGTGACGGCCATCCTGGCGGCGCTGAGCAATGACACCGCCACCGCCGTAACCGTGGCTTCTGAACAACTGCTGCAAAGCCCGGAAGAGCTTGGCATTTTCCTGCCTTTGTTGCAGGAAGTCTTGCTGGGCTCGGGACAATACGGCCGCACGTTGCCCATTCTGGAACGCGCATGCCAAGCTGAAGACGCACCGGCCTCGTTGTGGGTTGATCTGGCCATGTTGTACGAGAAACTGGACCAGCGGGATAAGGCATTGCGCTTCCTGGAGACCAAGGCCGGACGGCCCCGTTTCAGCCCCGACGCGGCGGCGCCCTACCTGCGCATGCTGATGGCCGACGTGCCTGATAGCGACGCGGCGCGGGTCTGGGAAATGCTGTCAATGCCTTCTGCACCTGATGGCTGGAGTTGCAACAATTGTTCCCATAAGCAGGAGCACGTGCGTTGGTACTGTCCGTCCTGTGGCAGTTTTGATTCTTTCGGCGCTCTGCAAATCGCGGACGAGGTGAACCATGATGCGTAGAGGCGCACCCTGGCTCATCGTTTTGGGCACCGTTGGCGCCGTCTTGGCTACCTGGCCTGCCGTAGCTTCGCTCAACACTGCTGCCGGCCTATTCCAGGCAGGCCAGTACGAGGCTGCGCGGGAAGCTCTGGTCGCCGGCGGCGAAGGCGCACGCTCTGGTGAAGACATTCTCTGGCAAAGTCGACTGACGACCGATCCCGAAGAGGCCTTGGCTCTGTTGGAGCCGAACCTCGGAGACAGCAGCCATTCCGAGGCGGTGCGCATCCGCATTGCCCTGGAAATCGCAGAGATTCAGGCCGGACGGAACAATCACCGGGCTGCTCTGGAGGCGCTTTTGCCATTGCTCGACGCCGAGATTCCCGAACTTCCCGGCGCCGTTCATTTGAGGGTCGGCCTCTCCCTGCGCGCCCGAGGGCAATTGCAGCGGGCCCGCGAGATGCTGGCCTCGGTGCGGCCGTCGGATCCCGAGTTTGTTTTGGCTCGGTATTACCTGGGAGACATTGGCCTGGAGCAGAAGGACGCAACCCTGGCTCTGCGCTATTTCGAATCGGCCACCAAGGCCACCGACGACAAGGGCGCCCGTCGCCTGGCAGCGGGCATGTGGCGGGCCTACCGCACCGAAGGTGAAGAAGGCCAAGCCGACGAGTTGCTCGCGCAATTACGTGAACAGGATCCCGGAAGTCTGGCCTTGTTGGAAATCCGGCGCCTGATTCAGATTGAAAATGAAGAACGTGAGGCCCGCTCGGATCTCAATACCGAAAATTCCGTCGTGACGCCGGTCGTCAATACCAGTGGTCGCTACGCCCTGCAGCTGGGCGCGTTCAGCGATCGCGGCCTGGCTTTGGAATTTGTCAAGCGCTACCAGCGGGAGTTGCCAGACTTGCGCATTGATAAATTGACCGACGCGCGAGGACAGTTCCTTTACAAGGTGCGCACCGGTGACTTTGTCAATCCGGCTCGCGCGCGCAACGAAGCCAAGCAG
>JADGEP010000317.1 GCA_016744275.1 Candidatus Krumholzibacteriia bacterium
CAGTGGGTCTGCGTCGGGGGTGGAAATTCATAGGAGTAGTCGTTGGTGGCCGCTGCGGTGTGGGGCACGACTACGAGTTGGTCAAAGGGGCCGTTGGGTGAATCGGCGCGCAACAAGGTGTAGTCCACGATGCCTTTGCCCTGAGGCTGGTTCCATTGCAAAAATATCTGGTTGGTGAATGTCAGAGCTGTGAGCTCCAGGCCGTCACCGCCGGCGCTGCCGTCGGGGTCAAATGGGTTGTCCAGGTGTTGGCGGCCATCGGATCGTTCGCAACCGGTGATGGTTGCAAAGACGGCGACAGCGGCCAGGAGAACCAGCAGCCAGAATAGCGGGAAGGTTCGTGTTTCAAGACGTCGGGACATGGGCTTCCTTCTTCCGCTCAAAATTTCAGCCGCAGGCCGGCGTGCAGGGAGTTGTCAGTCTCGGTGCTGTTCCATGGTGTTTCCAAAGCGCTGGTGGCCATCGGGACCGAACCCGAGCCGGCCTCCACCTTGGGGAAGGTGATCATGACATCCAACATGCTGACGACAATGGCCGCGCCGGCGACCATCAGGCCCAGATCGCGCAGGTCTTCCATGTCGGTCATGTCCTGATATTTGCTCTCGGACGCTGCGGCCAGGGTGACGATTTCATCAGCGTTGATGGCTTCGTCGTAGAGGACGACCAGTTTGAGATAATCTTTTTCGAAATTGCTGCGTTGCAATTCTCCGGCCAGGGCGGTCAACAACCCGCCGGCTTCGGCCGCATTGTAAATATACCCACGCAGGCCGTTGTCCAGATAGTGTTGGCCCAATCCGGCCAGCAGCAGATTGCTGCCCAGGGCGGTTGTGCGGCTGAAGGGAATCAGGCGCACGGTGATGCGTTGCCAGTCGTTGACCGCAACCAGCCGCACCCGTTGTTCGAAAACGGCGTGGCCGGGCAGTTGGCTAATGATGGTGTAGTAGCCGGGCGGCACTTCCATGGGGCCATCCAGCGGGAATACGCCCAAGGGACGGTCGTTCAGGGTGACGGTTGCACCGGGTGGTCCGGTCAATTCCAGGGTGGCGGCCGTGGCCGATCCGGTCAGGAGTGCCAGCAGAAGAGCGCCTGCGAGCAGGCTCTTGCTGCGGCCATGCGCCGTCCCCATTCGGGCGGTCCTTTTTCGGGTGATCATGTTGCTCCTGATCAGGTGTTTCTGGAGTCGTGCTCCGCGGGGGTCATTCTGGATTGTTCCGGATTCATGCCGACCCGCATCTCGTGGACATTATCGTGGCAATAATAGAACAGGTGTCGCGAGTTTGCCCGCAGAAAAATGCGCGCTGGGGGAGAACCCTCTGCTTGAGTTTGGGTTCCCGAGCAAGAGGGCACCGGCTCAAGGCCGGTGATACGGCTTGCCCCGCAAAATGCTCAGGCCGCGATAGATCTGTTCCAGAAGCAGGACCCGTGCCATCTCGTGGGTCATCGTCAGGCTGGACAAGCGGATGGTGCGGTTGGCCCGTTTGCGGGCGGCCTCGCCCAATCCGTCGGCGCCGCCAATCAGGAAGCAAATGTTGCCGTGCTTGCCCAAAAGGGCGCTCAGGTCGGTGCTGGTGAGATCCTCGCCGTGCTCGTCCATGGCGATGACAACCTGGCTGCCGCTGCTGGATCCCAGCTTGGCCACCATGTCGCGCCCCTCTTTTTCGATCTGGGAGTCCTTGATCTCCACGATTTCCGCCGGGGCCATGACCCGCAGGCGTTTGAAAAAATCATCGGCCAGGGCGCCGAGGCGTTTGTCTTTGACCTTGCCCACGGCCAGGATGCGGATCATGTCGGGACTCACTTCAGTTGGGGTGGTGGCTGTCCGGATACTAGGGTAAAAATGCCGGATCGCAAACCCTGGCCTGGTGACTGAATTTGATCCGCGAAATCAAACTCACCGATACAAGGCACTTTCAGCGGGATGGCACCAACAATCCCTTGACACCACCATACCCTAAATATGTAATTGGCTATCGGGTTGTCGAAAATATGACAACCTCCGGGACTCGCCAATTCAGCCATGATTTGGGGGTCCACATCCGGCGCCGCCCGGCGTGATCCGGGCCCAACGAAATCCGGGAACATTCATGACTGCCATGCCTTTCCTGGGAACCGCAACTTCTGCTCTGACAGGGCATTACGCTACGGTTCTAATCTTTGTGCTGGTCGGCTTCGTCTTCGCAGGTCTTGCCCTGGGAGTCGCGAAACTCATCCGTCCCAGCAATCCTTCTCCCGCGAAAATGACCACTTACGAGTGTGGCGAACTGCCCATTGGGTCGTCGTGGATCCGCTTCAATGTGCGTTTCTACCTGATCGCGCTGTTTTTCATCGTCTTCGATGTGGAAGTGATCTTCCTGTACCCTTGGGCGGTGATGTTCAGGACGCTGTATCCCATTGCCGGCCTGGGCGCAATCGTCTTTTGGGAAATGATCATCTTCCTGGGCATCCTGACGTTGGGCTTGGCCTATGTTTGGGCCAAGGGTGATCTGGATTGGGTCAAGAAATTGACCGAGCGTCCGGAAAACGGCGCCGCAACTGCCGCTCTCGAAGAGGAGGCCTCCGCTCCATGAGTTACAAGGAAAGCACCACACCGCCCGATGGATACGACGTCGGGCGCGAAAATATGCTCGATTTCAAGATCGACGAGCAGTTTGAAATGCTGGAACAGTCCGACGCCAAGAACTTCATCCTGACGACTGTCGATGAGGTGTTCAACTGGGCGAAACTGTCGAGCATCTGGCCGGTCACTTTTGGCCTGGCCTGCTGCGCCATTGAAATGATTGCCGCCAGTGCAACTCGTTACGATATCGATCGTTTCGGCGCTGGCGCTTTTCGTGCCACGCCCCGTCAGGCCGACCTGATGATCGTTTCGGGCACGGTGACGGCCAAGATGGCCCGCCGCCTGAAACTGATCTACGACCAAATGCCGGAGCCCAAGTGGGTCATGGCCATGGGCAGCTGCGCCATCGGTGGCGGACCGTATTTCAAGTACGGCTACCACGTGGTCAAGGGTGTCGATTACATGGTGCCGGTTGATATCTACGTGCCCGGTTGCCCGCCGCGCCCCGAAGTGCTGCTTGAAGGCCTGATGCGCCTGCAGGACAAAATTCGCGGTCGCCAGGGCAAGATGGTCACGCCCAAGTGGGTCCAGGATTACGCCAAGAAGATTCCTTACCAGAAGTAGCCAAGGGAATACGGCAGACAAGGGAAAAAGGAAGACAGATGGAAGCAAATGCCATTTACGAATTGCTGGCCGAGAAGATCGGCGACGGCGCTCTCGGTTTCGACGGCGAAGCCATTGATCCGGTGGCGGATGTCGCGCCGGCCAGCATAGTCGACGCCTGCACCTTCCTGCGCGACGACGAACGTTGCGGCTTCAACCAATTGATGTGCCTCAGCGGCATCGACTGGGACGGCTACGACGAAAACGGCAAAGGCAAGTCGGTCAAGATCCTCGGTTATACGGAATTGGGCGAGCCCGAGACCACCGACCGGGTCAGCGACGGCGACTTTGGTGTGGTCTACAATCTGTTTAGCCATAAGCACAAGCACAAGTTCACCTTGCGCGTGCGAGTGCCCCGTGAAGTAGCGTCCGTGCCGACCATTTGCAACCTCTGGGAAACCGCCAACTGGCACGAGCGCGAAGCCTGGGATCTGGTGGGCATCCGCTTTGAGGGCCATCCGGACCTGCGGCGCATGCTGATGGAAGAAAGCTGGGTCGGACACCCCTTGCGCAAAGATTACCAGATGCCCGACGAGTGGGAAAACGTGCCGCTTCGGGGGCAGGACTACGCGAAAAATCCGTTCCCGCCCCTTGCGCCGGCGGATCCTGTCACTCCAGATGCGCCCGCTGGCGACAAACCGGCGGAGGGATAAGCCATGGCTATTGAAGGAACCAAGATGACCGGTTGGGGAGACCAGGACCACGTGCCTGGTATCAAGAGTGAACTGATGGAACTGAACATGGGGCCGCAGCATCCGGCGACCCATGGGGTGTTGCGCCTGCTGCTGGAAACCGACGGCGAGATCGTGCACAAAGTCACGCCGGTATTGGGTTACTTGCATCGTTGCGCCGAAAAAATCGCCGAAGGCGTGAACTACAAGATGTGGGTGGTCTATACCGACCGCTTCGATTACCTGGCGCCGATGTGTTGCAACCAGGCCTATGTCGTGGGCCTTGAAAAACTGATGGGCGGGCAGGAAGTGCCCGAACGCGCCGAGCACATCCGCGTGGCGGTGGCCGAACTGTCGCGCATGGCCAGTCACTTGGTGGCATTGGCGACCTTTGGCCTGGATATGGGCGCCTTCACGCCGCTGCTGTACATGCTGCGCGAGCGCGAAGAGATCCTCAACCTGCTCGAGCGCATCGCCGGCGGCCGCATGTTGTACAATTATATGGTGCCCGGTGGCGTGCGTTACGACATCCCGGATGATGGCTGGGTCAAAGACGTGCTGGCCTTCGTCAACATGATGGAAAAGGTCAAGGTCCCCGAGTACAACACGCTGCTGAGTTACAACAAGATCTTCATCGAACGCACCGCCGATGTGGCGGTCATTTCGCCGGAGGTGGCCTACACGTTTGGCTGCACGGGACCCGTATTGCGCGGCTCCGGTATTTCGTTCGATTGCCGCAAGGACGACCCTTACGGCGCCTATCCCAAGTTTGATTTCGAAGTGCCCGTGGGCACCGGCGAGCAGGGCACCGTGGGTGACTGCTGGGACCGTTACATGG
>JADGEP010000318.1 GCA_016744275.1 Candidatus Krumholzibacteriia bacterium
GTTGGACCTGGACCAGTTGACTTGGGAAACGTCCTATTTTCAGGAGCGCTTTCTGGAAGGTCATTTGGGGTTGGAAGAAACTGAACTGGTGGGCCTGGCCCAGGAATTTGCCGGGCTGGCAACCTGTGTCGCGGGCCAACCTCTGCGCCTTTTGCACCGCGATTTCCAATCCCAGAACATCATGTTGCACGAGGAAAGAGTGCGCCTGGTGGATTTTCAAGGAATGCGCCTGGGGCCCCTCACCTACGATTTGGCCAGTCTGGTGTGGGACCCTTACGTGGACATCCCGGCGGAATTGCGGCAACATCTGGTGATGCGCTTTGCCGCAGCGTACACGGAATGCAACGCCGACCAGATAGCCGCCATGACCACAGCTTCCGGAATGCAGCGGATCATGCAGGCCTTGGGTGCCTACGGTTTTTTAGGCCACGTGAAGGGCAAGACCGACTTCCTGGCCCACATCCCGTCTGCCCTGCGCAACCTGCGCTTGCTATTGGCTGCCTGGAGCGTTATGCCAAAGGGCGCCGGTGCGCCGGCGTTGCCTGTTCTGACCCGATTGGTCAACTCCATCGAGCAGCCCGAAAGCTGAGCATGACCACCGAATCCACTGCGCAATTCCGCTCTTTTGCGGGCGGTTTGGAGATGGCCCAATTGGGCTTTTTCCTGTTGGCCCTGTGCGCCGGCAATTTTTCCATCGCGGTCAGCCAGGCCGCGTTGGGCCTGACATTGCTTTGCGGCCTGGTCCGTTGGGCCACCTTCAGGCAAGGCGTTGTGCCCACCGGTATGGAACGGGTCACTCTGGCGCTGGTGGGCTGGGCCGTTTTGATGATTCCGTTTTCGGCAGACCCTGGCCAGTCGCTCGTATTTGCCAAACGTTTTTTCCTGTTCACGGCGTTGTGGCTCGGCGCCGGGCTGGCCACCAGCGAGCACCGCCGTCGCCTGATGCTGGGCGCGGTGATGCTGGGCGCTTCGGGGATCAGTTTGATCTCGGCCTGGCAGGTGCAGCGACAGATGGGCACGCTGTTCGGCGATCGCCTGGCCCACGTCTCGAACGCCATGACCAGTGGGGCGATGCTGATGCTCGTGGTATTGCTGGCTTTGGGAATCCTATTGAACAAATCCACCGGCGCCCGCGCCCGGATCGTTGTCGGCGCTGCTCTGTTGCCCATGGCCCTGGCCCTGGCGATGACCATGACTCGCAGTGCGCTGTTGGGTTTGGTGGTTGGTGTGGCGGCGATGCTGCTGGTGGCCCATCGGCGCTGGTTTTTGGGATTCGCCGTGGCTGTGGTCTTTCTGCTCGCGGGGGTGGCTCTTTTTGGTGAGGATGTGCTGTCGGCCCGGGCCTGGTCCCGGCTCGATCCGGACAATTTATTTGCAGGCCGCAACACTGTCACGCGGATTGAAATGTGGCGAGTCGGCTGGAATATGGTGCAAGCCGAACCCCTGACCGGAGTGGGAGATTGCGACCTCAATGCGGTGGCGCCCCAGTACTATGGCGAGCACGAACCGGTGCCGTTTGGCCACCTGCACAGCAATTTTGTCCATCTGGCGGTGATCTGGGGCATTCCGGGATTCATCCTGGCGATGATCTTTCTGGGTCAACAGCCGCGACTGCTTTGGCGGCGGTGGCGCAAAAGCTTCGGCCACCGCAATGCCCCGGCACCCTGGCACGCCGGCTGGACCCTGGGCGCGCTTGGAATGTGGGCCGGTTTTTTTGTTGCCGGCCTCACTGAGTGGTATTTTGGCGACGCCGAACCCATGCTGATGTCGATGGCCATTTTGGGGGTGGCGCTGGGACGCCTGGATGCCAAGTCTGAAAAAACCGATTCCGGAGAACCACATGCCTGATCGCCACCCGTTGTTTCCCCGCGCCAGCGGCATCCTGATGCACCCCACCTGCCTGCCCGGCTCCGATGGCATCGGCGACCTGGGCGCGGCGGCCTTTCGCTTCGTGGATTGGTTGCAACAGTGCGGCCAAAGCCTCTGGCAGATCCTGCCGTTGGGTCCGACCAGCTATGGCGACTCTCCCTACCAGACCCTCAGTGCCCTGGCTGGCAATCCCTTGCTGATCAATCTGGATAATCTGGTTGAAGAAGGATTGTTGGGTGCGGCTGATTTGCAAGGGCGTCCGGACTTTCCCGCCGACCGGGTCGATTTTGGCCCGGTCATCACCTGGAAGTTTTTCTGCCTGGATGCCGCCTGGCAGCGGTTGCAGATTCCCGCTTTGGCTCAGCAGCGGGGCACCTGTGATGCCTGGTGCGCAGAGCAAGGGCAATGGTTGGACGAATTTGCCCTCTTTATGGCGCTGAAGGAAGATCATCAGGGGCAGCCCTGGACGCAATGGGAGCCTGAGCTGGCCGCTTGCGCAACCGAAGCTGTGGCCGGCGCTGCCGAGCGTTTGGCCGACGCCATCGGGCGCCACAAGTTTTGTCAGTGGCTTTTTGCCAGGCAGTGGGCCCAATTGAAGTCCTATGCCAACGAGCGGGGCGTGCGCTTGATGGGTGATCTGCCCATATTTGTGGCTCACGACAGTTGTGATGTGTGGGCCCACGCGGATCTTTTTCAATTGGATGCCAAAGGCCAGGCGACGGCCGTGGCCGGCGTGCCGCCCGACTATTTCAGCGAAACAGGCCAATTGTGGGGCAACCCATTGTACGATTGGGCCCGCCTTCGTGAAACGAAATACCAATGGTGGGCCGAAAGACTGGCCGCCAGCCTGGAATTGGTCGATCTTGTGCGCATCGATCATTTCCGCGGTTTTGAAGCCTACTGGGAAGTTCCGGCCGGAGAATCCACAGCCATCAATGGGCGCTGGATGAAAGGCCCGGGGCAAGAATTCTTCGACGCGATGACCGAGGCGCTCGGCGGCGAGTTGCCTATCGTGGCCGAAGACCTCGGCGTGATCACGCCCGAGGTGGAAAAGCTGCGCGACGATGTCGGCCTGCCCGGCATGAAGGTGCTGCAGTTCGCCTGGAGCGGACCGGACAACGCCTTCTTGCCCCACGAACATCCGCAACACGCGGTGGTTTACAGCGGCACCCACGACAACGATCCGACCCTGGGTTGGTGGAAGCACCTGGCCGATCCGGCCACGCGCTCTCTGGTGGCTGAGTACGCCGGACATGAAGTGCACGAACCCCATTGGGTGTTGATGCGACTGGGCATGATGTCGCCGGCGCACACGTTTATCGCACCCATGCAGGATGTATTGGGCCTGGGCCGCGAAGGCCGGATGAACCTGCCGGGCGAGGGCAGCGGCAATTGGAATTGGCGCCTCACTGAAGGCGCATTTGAAGACGCGTTTGGAGCGGCGATCGGCGAGCGACTGGGCCGGATGACCTGGCTGTACCGCCGCCGGGCCGACCAGACAGAAGCGGTCGTGGCCGAGCCCGAACCGACCTGGAAAAAACCTTAAGGACAATGGCTTGAATAGATTAAAAAGTGTGACCGGCGACTTTCGTCGGGTGTTGCTGGCGACCCTCTTTTTTGGCGCAGTCTCTGGCATCTTTCTGTCGACTTTGAACAACTATCTCTCCGATGCCCACGGCTTCGATGCCGGCCATCGCGGCTGGCTCGAGTTGCCGCGAGAACTGCCGGGATTCCTGATTTTTGCCGTGGTGGCGTTTTTGCTGACCCACCTGCGCGAAAGCCGGATCGCGGCCCTGGCCATGGTGGCCACTGCCGTGGGTGCTCTGGGGCTGGGATTCCTCTCGCCCAACATCACTCTGCTGGTGCTGTTTATCGTCATCTGGTCTCTGGGCGACCACATCATTTTTGCCGTCGAAGGGCCCATCGGTTTGAAATTGGCCAAACGTGGGGGCGAAGGCCGCCGCCTGGGGCAGCTGGGTGGTGCCCGCAATCTGGGCGTCATCCTGGGCGTGGGCTGCGTCTGGTTGTTGGCCAAGTTTGTCGGTGACCGCTACGACTTGTTTTACCTTGTCGGTGGAGTCTGCGCCGCCATCGCAGGCTATTTTTACCTGCGGATCAGCATCGGCATGCAGGATGCGCCCTCGCGCCGATTGGTCTATCGCCGGGAGTACCTGATTTTCTACGCCATCAGCGCCCTGTTCGGCATCCGCAAACAGATCTTCCTCGTTTTTGGCACCTGGGTCCTGGTTTCGCTGCACTCGGTGCCGGTCTCGACCATTGCCCTGCTGTATTTTATCGCTTCGGCTCTGGGTGTTTTGATGCGGCCATTGCTGGGCGACGTCATCGATTGGCTGGGCGAGCGCATCGTCCTGGCCACCGACGAAGTCATGTTGGTGGTGGTGTGCCTGGTCTACGCCTTCGCCTCTCATGTGCTGCCCGAGCCCTGGGATCTGCGGGTTCTTTACGGCGCCTACATCCTGGACCACATCCTGTTTGCCTTGCGGGTCGCCCGCACGACCTATTTGAAGAAGATCGCTCGGGATCCGGCGGACATCACACCAACGATCAGCCTGGGCATCACCATCGACCATGTGGTGGCCATGAGCCTGCCCGTGTTATCAGGCGTGATCTGGGAGCGGTACGGCCACGAGTATGTCTTTCTGTTGGCGGCGGCCATTGCTGTGGGAGGGTTTTTCGTCTGTTTGCGGATCAAAGTGCCCGAGCCTGACGCCGCACTCGAGGAGGCACGTCAGGCAGAGCGGGAAATCGGACGAGGGGCGTGGCGCGGGCCTCTCCACGGTATTCCCGTCGCGGTCAAGGATCTGTGCGCCACTCGGGGCGTGCGGACGACAATC
>JADGEP010000319.1 GCA_016744275.1 Candidatus Krumholzibacteriia bacterium
TTTTCAGCACCGTACCGCATTCGCACTCGATGCGGCGGTAGCCTTCCTGCTTGTAGAAGAAGTTGTCCACCTGGCGGGCCTGCTCTCTTTGGGAAGCCGAAGTGTAGGTGGGCCGATCCGTGGCCATGCCCGCCTCGTCATCCTGCAAAGCCGATCCCGGGATCACGCCCTTCTTCTTATTGGTCACCTGCCGAAAACTCTTGTCATAGGCCGCGAATGAACCGCCGCCCATGCTGCGGAGAATCCGGATGCGCTCGTCGATGGGCGGATGAGTGCTGGTGCCGTTGGCGGCCATCTTGCCCTTGCGTTTCAACGGGTTGATGATGTACATGGGCGCCGTCGCGCTGGTGGCGCCGTTGAGTTTGTGGGGCGCAGTGCTGATTTTTTCCAGTGCACTGGCCAGGCCTTCAGGATAGCGCGTGAAAGTAGCCGCCGAGGCATCAGCGAGGTACTCGCGTTTGCGGCTGATGGCAAAATATATCAGCTGGGAAATGATCGGCGCGAGGATCATCAGCACGATGGCCACGATCATGATGATGCCCTGAGCCCCACCGCCTTCACTGTCGCGCCGGCTGCGGCTGCGGCCACCACCAAACCACATGCTGCGCAGGCCAATTTCCGACAGGATAACGATGGCGCCGGCCAAGACCCCGGCAAAGAGCATCAACTGGATATCCCGGTTGCGGATGTGGGCCAACTCGTGGGCAATCACACCCTGCAATTCATCGCGAGTCAGGTGGTGCAGCAGGCCGCTGGTGACGGCTACCGAAGCATTTTCCGCCCGGCGGCCGGTGGCAAAAGCGTTGGGCGCCGGGTCGTCGATGACATAGACACGGGGCATCTTGGCCAGCCCCGACGCCAGGGTCATTTCTTCAACCACATTATACAGAATGGGCAGGTCGGCTTTCTCGACCCGCTTGGCCCCAGCCACGGACAACATCACGTTGTCGCCCTGGAACCAAGCCGTCAGGGTCATCACGCCCCAGACCACAACGGCCAGCACCACGCCGTACAGGCCGCCGCCCCGTCCCACGAAGTATTCGCCACCGAACCAGCCCAGCGCCACCAGGAGCAAGGCGGTGCAAAACACCAGCAGGACCGATTTCCGTTTGTTGGCCGCGATTTGTTCCCACATGCTAGCTGAAGTCCACCTTCGGCGCTTCGCGCTGCACTTCGTCTTCCAATTCGAAGAACGTTTCTAGTTCGAAGTTGAACATGCCGGCGATGATATTGCCCGGGAACATCTGCACCTTGTTGTTCATGCGCATGACCGCTTCGTTGTAGAACTGGCGCGCGAAACTGATCTTGTTTTCGGTGCTGGACAGCTCTTCCTGCAGCGCCAGGAAGTTCGTGCTGGCCTTCAAGTCCGGATAGGCTTCACTGACCGCCAGCAGGCGTCCCAAGGCCATGCCCAGACCGGATTCCGCCGCCATACGTCCGGACATATCGCCACCAGCCGCATTGCCCACTGACGCCCGCGCGTTGGTCACCGCTTCAAGGGTTTCGCGCTCATGGGTCATGTAGCCCTTGACCGTTTCCATAAGGTTGGGAATCAGGTCGTAACGGCGCTTCAGTTGCACGTCCACCTGGGCCCAGGCCTCTTTGACCTGGTTGCGCAAGCCGACCAGAGAATTGTAGATGCCAATCACGAAAATGGCGGCCATGACAACCAGGCCCAGGATGATCAGCAATGGAATAGCAAGCATCAGTCAGCACCTTTCGAAGGGAACATTTCACTCAGGAATGACCGGATCCGGGGCTGGACCTGCCAGCCTTTTTCCGCAAGATCTTCAGTCAATTCCTGCAATTCGTTGTCGTCAAACCAGACACCGCAGCCCCTGGGGCAGGTGTCGATGAGTACCCGCTGCGACGGGCCAATATTCACCTTGTTCATCTTTTCGTCACACAGAGGACAAGGGCGGGAAGCCTCGGCAAATTCTCCGGCAGCCGTCAAAGTGGCCGCGTCGCCTTCTTCCAGCAACAACTCCAACTCGCCAGCATCGAACCAGATGCCCCGGCAATCCGGGCACAGATCCAATTCGATCTGGTCGTGCTCCACCGCGTACGTGGGCACCTTGCAAACGGGGCATTTCATGGGAATCCTCCTGCAGAAAGAATTGCGCATTGATGCTGATTTGGCAATGCCTGTTGACCGTTTTTTATGCCCGGCGATAGACTGACCGCATCAATGGACCAGCCAACCCGGGGAAGACCATGCTTCAGGCCACCAGCAACTACCTGCAAAAAAAAGGCATCACCAGCACCACGGTGGTCCTGGACAAGGCGCGCGCTCAGGAAAACATCCGGCGCATGACCCAAAAGGCGCAACGGGCCGGGGCCATTTTTCGCCCCCATTTCAAAACTCACCAATCGGCCGTGGTCGGGCGTTGGTTCCATGACGCGGGCGTGCGCCACATCGCTGTTTCTTCCCTGGCGATGGCCGAACAATTTGCCGACCTCGGTTGGCGAGACATCACCTTGGCCCTGTTGTTCAACCCGTTGGAAATCGACCGGGCGGCGCAACTGGCGCGTTCACTGACCCAACGTGGTGGCCGATTGGGTCTGCTGGTCGATTCTCCCCACACCGCGGGCATCATTTCGGCCGCCATGGATGTGCCCACCGACATCTGGCTAAAAGTCGACACCGGTTATGGCCGCACGGGCACCCCTTGGGAAGATGGCGAAACCCTGCGGTCCACCCTGGCGGCCTGCCAGGAACTGGCGGTGCCGGTCGGCCTGTTGACCCACAGCGGGCACAGCTACTCCGCGCGCAGCGCCCAGGCCATCAATCGCATTTACGCAGAAACCATCTCCCGGTTGCGGTCGGCGCGAGATCAATCCCGCCGTCATGGCCTGCGGCTCTCGGTGGGCGACACCCCCTGTTGCAGCGCCGTGGACGACCTTTCGGCCTGCGATGAAATCCGGCCCGGGAATTTTGTGTTCAATGATCTGATGCAGTTGGATATCGGTTCGTGCCGGATTGATCAACTGGCCTCCGCCACCGTCTGCCCGGTCTTGGGCGTGTACCCCGAACGCCGGCAGGTTGTGGTCCACGGAGGCGCCGTGCATTTGTCCAAAGAGAGCCTGCCGGGGCCGAACTACGGCTGTCTGGGAACGGCCGGCCCTGAAGGGTTGGGCGATGTGTTGCGCGAGGCGCCTCTGGTCTCGTTATCTCAGGAACACGGTGTCGTGGAATTTGCTCGGGAGAATTTCGAGGCGCTGGCGGGGAATCTGCGACCCGGCGATCTGGTTCTGGTCTGGCCGGTGCACTCTTGCCTGAATTGTGATCTGATGCGGGAACAGATGGCCGTGCCGCTGACCATCTGACGGGAGCGGCGGTTTATAAGCCGCGCAACCGGTCCCTCACCTTGCCCGACAGAGTGCCGACGATCAGCTCGTAGCTGTGATCGATCAGCTCCACGGCCAACGCCCGGTCCACCGATCCGCCCAAGGCCACGCTGTGCCAATGCTTCTTGTTCAAATGGTAGGCCCCGTTGATGCCGACGTGAACCTCGCGCAATTCCAGGGAACGCTCCGGGTCACATTTGAGCGACAATGTCACCGGCACTTCTTCCCAGGCCAGGAAGCCAAATATCTTGCCGCCCACTTTGAATACCATGACCTGCGGGCCAAAGGGATAGCCCTCTTCACAGCCCGGCTTGGCCAGCAAGTAGTCGCGCAGGGGTTCCATCAACGGGTCAAGAGGCTTGGGCTCTGCCGACTCTATTTTGCGTTCTTCGACTTCACGCTCGGCTGCTTTTTTGGCAGCGCGCCGACGCTCGGCCGCTCGTGGTCCACTCAGTCTTTTAGCCATCTTGATCCTCGTAACCAAAGTTGCAAACCGGGCAAACGGTCAGGCGTTTGCGGCCCAACGGAATGACCGGTATGAAAAACAGGGAAATCCAGTTCCGCTCTTCGTAGCGAATCCACTGGCGGCGATTATTGCAGTTTGTGCAGTTTCGTTCAACATCGGGTCCCAAATCCGTCCGCCGCGGGCCGTAACCGAAGATGTAAAACATCAGTCCTCCGCTCAGTTATTCAATCAGTCCTCGATGTGGGCACTGGCGCGCGCAGCCCAATACCAGATCGACTCGGCAAACTGCTCAGCCGTGTAAGCGCAGTACGTGCCACCGGTTTTTTCCAACATGTTGCGGGCCATCGTCAGCGGATCCATGGGTTCGGTGGGCACGGGCCCGGCCAGCAGGCAAACCACTTCCCAATCAAAATCGCCGCTGCGCTGTCCGCCGTTTTCCTGCAGTGTCGCGGCCGAATACATCACCACCGACGCACAAAGCGCCGGTTCCCGCGCGCCGTCGGCGGTCACCCGCAGAAAACCCTCTTCCCCGTCCTGGCGGCGGTCATACACAGCATGCAGGGTGGTTTTTTCATCAACCTGGACCGTGCTGGAAACAAATCCGGATGGGTCAACCGGCACCACGACAACCTTGTCGAGGTTTTCACGCCCCGCTCCGGGCGCTCTTTTGGGCCAGCTAAACCTAACGCGCGCCAGCAGTTCTTCCTTCGTCCCTTCAAACCAGGTGTGCTTGCCTTGGGGCAGGTGCCGCCGGGCCGCAAAACCGCTCCAACCCAGCTTCAGGCCGCCGGCCTCTGCCGGCGAATCATCATTTTTCAAGACGGATGCCTCCGGTTGTATTATTTTTCGGCGGATCACATCCCCCCATGG
>JADGEP010000031.1:0-2461 GCA_016744275.1 Candidatus Krumholzibacteriia bacterium
GGCACGAACATCGAGAAGGTGAACCTGCCAGGCTACGATGTTGACCCCAGTATTAAAGCAGAACCCATCCAGAACGGGCGTGGTGGCCGCAATAACTCAGGCGGCAGAGGCGGCCATGGCAATAGCGGCCGTGGCAGGAGCCGCCGCCTCTTCAGTCTCAACGGCGTCTCCGGCTTCGGCCAACGCCTCTTCATCAAACAGCGGCCGCTCTTCGGCCACCTCTTTTTCCATCTCTTCGGTGATCGTCTTGTCGATCATCCGCGACAACTCGGTGTGCGTGGCCTGGGCCGTCGCCAACAGGCTGTCGGCTCCCTCTTCGCCAACGCCCGGCACCGCAGCCAGGGTCTCCAGCGAAGTGTGGGCCAGGTCGGCGATGGACATGATGCCGACGGTTTCCAGCACGACCAACAACTCGTCGCTCACGCCTTCCATCTCACCCAGCTTCATGGAGATTTCATCGGTCACGCGTTCGCGGATGCCAAATTCGCGGGCACTGACCAGATCGATTTTCCATTCGGTGAGCTTGGCGGCCAAGCGCACATTCTTGCCCTCTTTGCCGATGGCCTTGCTCAATTGATCATCATTGACCACGACCGTTGCTTCATTGCGCCCCGGATGCAGAGTGATGCTATTGACCACCGCCGGGCTCAGCGCCCGTCCGATCAGCAAGCTGGGTTCGGCGCTCCAGGGCACGATATCCACCCGTTCGCCAGCCAACTCGCGGGTCACAGCCTGCACACGGCTGCCCTTCATGCCCACGCAACTGCCCACGGGGTCGACCCGCTCGTCGTTGCTGGTCACGGCAATCTTCGAACGGGTGCCCGGTTCGCGGGCCACCGCCTTGATCGAAACGATGCCCTCTTGAATTTCAGGCACTTCCTGATCAAACAACGCTTTCAAAAAGCCCGGATGGCTGCGTGACAGGATCACCTGCGGGCCCTTGGCACTGTCCAGTACTTCGGTGATGAAGGCCCGGATGGTCTTGCCCTGGTGCAGCTTTTCGCCGCGGATTTGTTCGCGGTAGGGCATCAGCGCTTCGGTGCGGCCCAGATTAATCAGCACGTTGCCGCGCTCCACCTGCTGCACGGTGCCCACGATGATCTCGTTGACGCGGTCCTTGTATTCCTCAAAAATCTGGGCGCGCTCGGCTTCGCGAACTTTCTGCACCAGGATCTGCTTGGCCACCAGGATGGCGTTGCGGCCAAACTCAGCCACGGGCAATTCCCAACGCACTTCATCGCCAACTTCGACTTCGTCGCCAAATTCGATTTGCGCCTCTTCCAGGGCGATGTCCGTATCGGGGTCATCGATCTCGATGACCACGGTCTTGACCTGCTCGATGCACATCGAACCGTTGTCCGGGTCAAAACGGGCATCAATATTGGCCTCGGCGCCCAATTTCTTGCGCGCAGCCGACTGCAAGCCCGCCTCGAGGGACTCAATGATGACGGCCTTGTCGATGTTTTTCTCCCTGGTGATATCACCGAGGGCATTGAGGATATCGTGATCCATTAGCTGGTACTCCCACCGTCTTTTTCCGTACGGTCCTTCAGTCGGTTCTTGGGCCGACCCTTCTTTTTGCCGGACGCCTTTTCTCGGCGCGCCTGGCGTTTTGATTCCTTGCGCTCGCGGCGATCGCTATTGATGATCGCCTTGGCGTCAAAATCCGGATCCAAATTGCCTTCGAGCACGCGGTGTATTTTCACCCGCACGTCGATCGCCTCTGAGTCAGCGCCTTCGGCGTTGGCATCCAGTGGCGGAGTTTCGACAATCAATTCATCGCCGTCCACATCCTTGAGCACACCACGCACGCGTTGCGAGCCGGTGCCCATGACCTTGAGGTCGACTTTTTCCTCGATCGCCAACCGGTAGTGTTCCGGTTTGCGCAGGGGACGTCGGATGCCGGGTGAGGAAACTTCGATGACGTACTGGTCGGCAAACAGGTCGGCTTCTTCAAGCAACATCCCGACCGTACGAGATGCTTTGGCGACCTGATCCAGGCCAATGCCCTCGCGATCATCGGCGCTGGCATCTGACTCGTGAAGCAGATCGACAAACACGCGGATTTGGTACCGGCCTCCACCTTGAAAAACCCGAACGTCGAGCAAATCAATCCCGCCAGTGACCAGGTCGGCCTCCAGCAGTTCGATCACCCGCTGGGCAATCATTCGTGTATCGGGGCGTCTGCCCTCGGCCAAATCGGCGATCCTCCGCGTAAAAAAAGAAGTGGACTTATGCCCACCCCAAAACAGCCCATCTGTGAGGACGGGCTTTGAGACCCGAGGAATATACCCGGCCCCGGGGCAATAAGCAAGGGGTTTTCCGGTGTTTAAAGGTCCTCACGGGGAGGATACGCTATCCGGGATGCAACTCCGCCCGGTCGCCAAGGCCCCGTATTCCACCCGCGAGAGAACGTCGAATGAACAAACTCAATCAAAACCCGTGTTGAATGGGCCTATCC
>JADGEP010000031.1:2471-16635 GCA_016744275.1 Candidatus Krumholzibacteriia bacterium
CGCCCCGCCGCAGACTTCAACTGCGGGTCGCTGTCCAGGTACTCGCGGGCGTCGTCCCGGCAGGTTTGGACCAGATCCACATCAGTCAAGGGGTTGGCCAGCCGGAATCCCGGCGCCCCGCTCTGACGCAGGCCCCAGGCATCACCAGGGCCCCGCAAGCGCAGATCCTCCTCAGCCAGGGCAAATCCATCGCTGTTGTCGGCAAAGAAGCGGATCCGGTTGAAGCTTTCTTCGGCCAAAAAGCGATCGCACAGCAGCCAACAATAGCTTTGGGCCGTGCCACGGCCGATGCGGCCTCGCAACTGGTGCAACTGCGCCAGGCCAAACCGCTCCGGGTTGTGAATCACCATCGCCGTGGCGTTGGGCACATCGACGCCCACCTCCACAACTGTGGTGGCCACCAGCACCTGCACTTCACCGGCAGCAAATCGGTCCATCACCGCCGCTTTATCCCGGGATTTCAAGCGGCCGTGCAATAGGGCCACCTTCAAATCGGCAAAAACATCCGCCTGCAACCGCTCCCATTCCACGGTGGCTGCTTTCAAATCCTGCCCCTCGGTTTCTTCGATAACCGGGTAGATGACATACACCTGACGACCCTGCGCAACCTCCTGCCGACAGGCTTCCCACACCTCGTCTTCGTCTTTCTCCCGCACGATGGAAGTGCGGATCGGCTGCCGTCCGGCCGGCAATTCGTCGATCACCGACAGGTCCAGATCGCCAAACAGCGTCAGCGAAAGGCTGCGCGGGATGGGTGTGGCGCTCATCACCATCAAGTGCGCCACCTGCCCATCTTCGGCCGCTTGGCCGGATGCCCCCCGTTGCCGGACGCCAAACCGGTGCTGCTCATCGATAATGGACAACGCCAACCGCGGCACCCGCACATCTTCCTGAATGATGGCGTGGGTGCCCATGAGCAGGTCCACCTCACCGGCGGCCACTCCGGCCAAAATGGCCCGCCGTTCAGCCGCCGGGGTTGATCCCGTCAAAGTTTCGGTGCTCACACCAATGGCGTCGCACAGTTTGCCGATGCTCACACCATGCTGCCGGGCCAGAACTTCAGTCGGGGCCATGAGCACCGCCTGGTACCCCTGTTCGATGACAAATAAGGCCGCAATCAGGGCCACCAGAGTCTTGCCGGATCCCACATCGCCCTGAACCATGCGGTGCATGGGGTCGCCAGAGCGCAAATCGGCCAGGATCTCATTCAAGACCCGGCGCTGGGCCCGGGTCAGGTCAAAGGCCAACCCTGCCACCAGCTTGCCCGTCAATTCCCCAGGCGGCCCCATACGGATGCCCGTTTCCTGCCGGTGCGAACTGCGCCGCAACGCCATCAGCATTTGGATCGTGAACAACTCTTCGTACTTGAGGCGGGCCACGGCCCGGTCCATCGCTGGCCTGTTCGCCGGGAAATGAATATCCCGCAAGGCCGTGCCCCGGTCAGTGAACCCGTGTTTGCGGATCAGATTCGGCGGCAGGCTTTCCAGATGATGCGGCGCCGCCCGCGTCAGAGCCTGGTCAATCAGTCCACGCAGCCAATACTGCCCAATGCCAGATGTCAGTCCGTAGACAGGCACCATGCGGCCGGTATTGAGGCCCGCGGTTGCCGCCCCACCTTCAGGCTCGGCTTCAAGGATCTCAAAATCCGGATGGGCCAATTGCGGCCGGCCCCCATGAAACTGCACCACCCCGCTGGCCATGACCTTTTTGCCGGCTCGGAATTGCTTCAGCAAGAACTTCTGATTGAACCAGACACAGAAAATCACCCCGGAGTTGTCGCCAATCGCAACGGTCAAAAGGCTGCCACCACGGCCGGTGCGCCGGTCGCTGCAGGTGAGCACCTCACCCAGGACCGTGACCTCCTGTCCCGGGCGGGCTTGGCCAATGGGCAGGCAGCTGGTGCGGTCAAAATACCGTTTGGGGTAGTGCGCCAGCAGGTCACCGACCGTCTCGAGGCCCAGCCGGGAAAGGGCCCGGGCCCGCGCTGGACCGACAGACTTGAGGAATTGGACGGGGGTTGCCAGGTTAAATTCTGGTTTCATGGCCTTTTCGCGGGTTCGGGGCTCATCCGGCGGCTGGAAAGGCATCCGGGGGCCCATGCAGATAAATTCTTGCTGAGCATGCGTTCACATGTTAAATTGCCGCTCCTGTGAATTCAACTCCCCAGGAGGAAAGTCTCATGAGCAGAAGGTGCTCGGTCTGCGATAAAGGCCCACAGTACGGGAACCGCGTGAGCCACGCTCACAATACCACCCGTCATCGTTGGTTGCCTAACCTGCAGAAAATCCGATTTGAAATGGACGGCAAAGTGCAGCGCGGTTATGTGTGCACTCGCTGCATCCGGACCGGTAGCGTCAAGAAAGTCGTCTGATAGGCCCCGGCCTATTGACCTTGCTTGCCTGGCGGCGATCCCGAAACTTGTTAAGCTACGGGATCCTTTTGAAGATATGATATAGCCCTTTCGATTCAATCGGAGGGCTTATCTCATTTATACCCAAGCCTTTGAGGCCGTCGCGTATTTCGGCCACCATCTCCGCGGGATCCACCCAACCGATATCTCCCCCACGCACAGCCGCTGGTCCTGCGGAAAAGCGCACCACCAGGGAGGTGAACTCTTCACCCGTGGCCAACTCGGCCTGCACTTGCCGCACGGCGTCCATCGTGCCCAAAACCATATGCTGCAGCCGGATTTTCCCCGCGCTGAGCTGCCCCTGGGTCTCAGCCCGCGAATTGAGCAGGCGCGCTTCCCAAATCTCCAACTGTTCATTGTTGGCGGTATCTAGAATCTGCAGATTGGTCAGCTCGGCCAGGGCCTCGTCCCAGCGGGCCAGCCCTTCGAGCAATTGGATGCGCACCACGCGTGCCGTCAGCATTTGCGGGTCCAACGCGATGGAACGCTCGACTTCCGCCAGGGCTTCGACCGAGCGCCCCATTTTTTCCAGGTGAATACCGTAGTTGAAGCGGCCCACAGGATCATCCGGGACCTGGTCCAGGAACGTCCGGAAATGGTAGTCCGCCTCCTCGACCTGCCCGCTGACTTCCAGCGCATTGGCCAGATTAAAACGGAACAGCGGCGTCTTGGGCGACTGCTCCACGGCCTGACGCAAATAGACCAGGGCCGAATCCACTCGCTGGTCGGCAAAATAGGCCTGCCCCAGCCCACCGTAGGTGTCTGCTCCCGGCGCGATCAAAACCGCTCGCCGGCAAAATTCCACCGCCCGGGGTTTGTCCCCGGCCATGATGCTCAACTCCGCCGCTGTCAGCAGATCTTCAGGCGCGCCGCCGCCCTCACGATTCATCGCCGCCGCCAGGTGGTTCAAGCTCTGGGCCCACATGCCCTTGCCCGCGGCAATTTCCGCCAGCAAGCGGCTCAACCAAGGTTCATTCAAGCCCAAGCGCTGCATCTGGCTGAACAATTGATAGGCTTGTCCGGTCTCGTTTTCCGCCAAAGCCAAGCGAGCCAATCCTTCCAGGATGCCCAGATGGTCCACCGTCTGGCTCAAACCCGCGTGCCACTGTTCCTTGGCTTCAATAGTTCGGTCGGATCGCAACAGGGCGCGGCCGTACCAGTAGCGCGCCTCGGTGTTTTCAGGCGCCAGGCCGACGGCAGTCGCGCCATACTCCACGGCTTCGCTCAAGCGTTCTTCCTGCACTCCCATGACAACCAATGGCAAAAGCACTTCCACATCCGGGCCATTGGCGTCCAGGCACGCTCGCAAGGCGGTGCGCGCCAATTCGAATTTTGCCTCCTGGTAGAGAGCCGGGCCCTCCTGGCAGGGGTCACTGGGGGCCGCTTCCTGGGCCATGCCCGCCGAACTGGCCAGCAGCAGCGTGAGAACGACTAGGAAAGAACAGCACCTGGAACGCAAGCAATGGGAACACATGTGTCTAAAAACCTCGCCATCGGGCAGATTTGAGTTTGATTTGAGCTGATTTGAGCTGATTCGAACTGATTTGAGCTCAAGTCGGCAGGGCACAAACCGATATCCAGAAGAGAGAACCTGAGGGAACCCATCCAGTTCCCAACTCAAGAAGGGTAAAGATACTGCCATGACCGACGCCGCGAAACCCCGAATCCTCATCGTCGAAGACGATCCGGATCTGCGTACGATCCTGAAGATGCAGCTGCTCAGTCACGAATTCGAGATCGCCGAAGCCTGCAATGGCGCCGAAGGCTACCAAGCGGTGCAGGACCAAACACCGGACTGCGTGATCCTGGACCTGATGATGCCTGTATTGGATGGATTCGGATTCCTGAAGCGCGTGCGCAGTATCATGGCCATGACTGAGGTCCCGATCATGATTCTGACGGCCAGCGAAGATGAGCGCAACAAAGTGCGCGGCTTCCAATACCAGGCCGATTCCTATATGGCCAAGCCCTACGACCTGGAAGCTTTGACCACAGAAGTGAAACGATTGTTGGCGGTGTCCAAAAGCCCTGCCTAGTCACAAGTCCTACCGAATGAAGAGTCCCGCGTAGTCGAGCAGCCGCCCTCAGGCAATCCAGTTGCGCACCGGGTCCAGCCAGAACGACGCGTCCAACCAGAACCCCATCAAATTTTCCGGATGCACTTCGCGATGCCCTGCCACCATGGCGGCGGCTTCAGCAGCCTGTCCGCAATTGACCTGATAATGCACCGCCCCCGGCAGGCATGAGTCGGGAATCACGGGCACCGGTTTCCAGTCCGGAGCAATTTCACCCGACGCCACCGCGGCAGCCCGGGTTTGCAAACGCAATACGCCTTCAGTGGCCAACCCCTGGTCCACCAGTTTTTGACAAGACCACCAGCACTTGGTATCGGCGCCCTGGAGGAACTCTGACCGGGCGCCCAGGAATGTCCAAGCAGCTTCAGCGATGGCCTCATCCCCACCATCTGCCGTCTCATCCGGGGCCGACGGAACCCGGCCCTGTTGCACCGCCACCAACCCCTCCAAATATAAGGGGCGATTGTCGCGCCCTTCGGTACCCGCCGAAGGCCAACGGCTCAACACCCCGGCAACTTCCTGGAAATTTCGGGCCGCCAGTTGATGACAGGCCTGGAGGTAGAAGTAGATGGGCTCGGCCGTCCACTCGTCCACCAAAGCGGTCAACCGCCGGCCACAGGCAGCTGGCTGATCCGTCAGATGCTCAGCGGCCGCCAGCAGCAACTCGGCGCGGGCAAAATTGCGGATCAGGTCGGGCCACTCTCCCAACACATCACGCACCGAAGCGGCGCGACCGGTCATCAGGGCCAATACTCCGCGCAAATAGGCCGCAAAAAGTTCTTCATGAGTGCTGGCGGGCTTGGCGTCCTGCAGCTTTTCGTCGGCTTCCCGCAAAAACTCGGCCGCCGCATGGAGCTGCCCCTCTTCGGCCAGGATCAGCCCTTTGAGATCAACAGCCGTGCGGTAGGATTCATTGAGAGCCAAGGCCGCTTCCACCTCGGCCAGGGCCTTTTCATTCTGACCCATTTGAAATAGGGCCGCCGCATGACGGGTGCGATAATCCGGATACCGTGGGCGGCGTTCGACCAGGTCGGCGAAGCGCTCAAGTCCTTCTTCCCAACGGCCGGCACGGCAAAGAGCCACCGCCGAGGCGACTTCTTCTTTCTCAGACTGCCCACTGAGGCTGCGCTCCAATATCGTCATCAAATCATCGGGAATATTCGACTCTTGATAGGGACCTTTGTCGGCCAAGCTGTTGATCAGCCAATGATCCACCCGGCGCCCGGATTCCACCAGATCGTTGAGGCTGAGCACCGCTTCACGATCTCGGCCCAACGCCTGCAACGCCACCGCCTCCAGCAGGCGGGCCTCGGCGTAGTCGGCGTTCAGGCGCAGCGCGACCCGGCCTTCAACCAGAGCCGTTTCCCACGAACCGGTCAGGCCATGAGCGGCGCCCAACAGACAATGCAAATCCGGATACTGATCCCAAAGCGCGGCGGCTTCGGCAAAATAAGGAACCGCTTCGGCCTTGGCTTCAGTCCGCAAAAGACGACGGCCCTCCCGAAGGAGAGCCTGTCGAAAATGGAAACTGGCCAACGAACCCGAAGGCGTGTCGGATTTTCCGAGAGCCGCGATGCGCAGAGAGTCCACCGCCTCGGCGTAACGTCCCTCTTCCAGATGGTCCACTCCCTCGGCGTAGGCTTTACTGCGCCCACTGCCCAGGAATCGTCCAAGCAACGACATCTCAGTCCATGTACTTCCGCGTATAGGCCGGTGCGCTGATATCGTCGCCGGGATTATCCGGGCCGATGCCAGACGCCACCGAACGGGTGACCGGTGGTGGTGCAGGTTGGGCCGCCGGCACCTCGACTTCACCGAGAGGCCGGACGCCCACACGAGTCAGGAACTTGCTGCCCGTGCTTTGCCCCACTTCAGTGTCGGCACCGCCGCCGCTGGCGGCCATGCGTTTGAGAAAACCTTCATCCGTCGCCGTTGCCGCTGCCGGCTCGGCCGGTGCAACCAGGGGCTGGGACGGCAAAACCACTTGTTCGGCCAAGGGTGCAGGCTCGGGCGCAACCACCGCGGGTTCGGCCACTACTGCCGCGGGCTCAACCGCCGCATCCTGCCCAGATTCTGGCTCTACGGACGGCTCATTGGCAGCCATCTCCAACTGCGGTTCTTCGGCCGCCGTCTCTTCAACTTCGGCAGCGTCCGGAGCTTGCTCGCCATTCAGCTCAGCCAAGTCTGTCTCGACTACCGGTGCGCTCGAACCGCCGGTCACTTCCAACACTTCATCAACCATTGTTTCAGGATCTTCGATCAGCACCGAGGTGAGCACACCCTTGGCGGCCTGGCTTTCGGCACCAGATTCAGAACCGGCGCGGCTTTCGGTATCAAATCCCGTCGCAATGACCGTGATCTGCAGGGTTTCGCCCATCGCCTCATCATTGCCATAACCAAAAATGACGTGTGCCTCGGGGCCCGCTGCCTCCTGGATATACTGCATGGCCGCGGCCGTATCCTGCAAGCCGACTTCGCGGCCCAGAACATTGACCAGCACAGCTTGGCTGCCGGCGATGTTGATGTTCTCCAGCAAGGGCGAATTGATCGCGGCCTTGGCGGCTTCTACGGCGCGGTTTTCGCCTTCGGCGCGACCGGTGCCCATCATGGCCTCGCCCATGCCCTTCATCACCGAACGCACGTCGGCAAAATCGAGGTTCACATGGTCGTGGCGGGAAATGATTTCGTAGATGCCACGGGTCGCGTCGTACAGCACGTTGTCGGCAATGCGGAACGCCTCTTCCATCGAGGTGCTCGGCGGCACGATTTCCAACAGGCGCTGATTGGGAATGATGATCAGGGTATCAACGGACTCACGCAGGCGTTCGATGCCTTCGAGAGCTTGCTTCATGCGCACCGCGCCTTCAAACATGAAGGGTTTGGTGACAATGCCCACCGTCAGGGCGCCCTGGTTACGGGCAATATCCGCGATGACGGGCGCCGCGCCGGTGCCCGTGCCACCGCCCATACCGGCGGTCACAAAGACCATGTCGGCGCCAGCCAAAGAGGCCGCGATTGCTTCGCGATCTTCCTCCGCCGCTGCGCATCCCCGGTTGGGATCGCCACCAGAGCCAAGCCCTTTGGTGAGCTGGGCTCCAATTTGCATTGCCTGATGAGCAGGGGAATCCTTGAGAGCTTGCAGATCGGTGTTCACAGCCAGAAATTGGACCCCAGACAACCCCGCGTCGATCATGCGACCAACCGCGTTGCCGCCGGCTCCTCCGACTCCCGTCACCTTAATATCGGCCAAACGTTCGATTTCTTCGGCGTATTCAAACATCATGACACCCGGCTCCTCCTTGAGTGGGCCGCCCCACCCTGTCCGGGATTTCGCCTCCGGTCCCGGCAAAATCCTTTTGCCAGGTCCAGTCCCGATCAGAGTGCTAAAAATGCGTCTCTTGCTTAACTAGCACAACATCAACGACCAGCCAAGGGTTATTTTCACAGGGGTGCGATTTTCTCGCCTTTTCCGTCTCCCCCAGGCATTATCCCTCGGCTTCGAGCTGCTCGGCCGGCTTGCGCTTGAACATGCCTCGCAATTTGCCAAGCAAGCCGCCGCCGCCATCGACCGAACCACTCTCCGCACCTTCCTGGAAGTCGCCGGCCGCCCACAAACTCAGGCCCAAAACCGTCGCCCATTGGCCTGACGGCAGCTGATCCGCCCCTTTCAGGCGTGCGGGCAAGTGGCGCCGGGTCACAGGCAAATCAAACACTTCTTCACAGAGCTGACGGGTGCCGCGGCAACGGCTGCCTCCACCGGTGAGCACCACACCCCCACCCAGATTGGCCAACTCGCGCAGGTCGCCAAAATCGTTTTTGACGTAGGTGAAAATCTCCTCGACCCGCGGCTCCAGAATCGCCGCCACCAGGCCCGGTGTTTCTTCCGGTGTTTCCTGATCGAACAAGACATCGATGGACACTTCTGGCACCAGAGCCCGCAGCACCACACCACGTTTCAGCTTCACATCCTCGGCCGATTCCAGCGAGATCCGCAAGCCGTGGGACAAATCACTGCTCAAGTGATTGCCACCCAGGGCCACCATGCCGTTGGCGACGATCGCCCCCTTGCGGTACACCGCCCAGCTCGTGGTCAGGCCGCCAATGTCCACCAGGATGACACCCTTTTCACGATCGTCGGCATTGAGCAGCGCCTCGGCGGTGGCCAGGATGTCGACCTCTTCACCGAGCGGTTTGTATTTCGCCGTTTCGATGGCGTTTTCGATGTTGTGCAAGACACTCCGCGAACCGGTGATCAGGTGCGCCTGCATTTCCAGCTGGCTGCCCACCCGCCCCATGGGGTCGGTCACTCCGCGCACGCGGTCCACCGAATATTCCACCGGCGTGACCGTCAGGATTTTGTGGTCGAAGGGAATGGCCATGCTGCGGGCCCGATTGCGCACTTCTTCAATGTCGCCTTCGCGAATCGGGCGCGGGCCAGGCCCGATGGGCACCTGGGCTGTGGCCCGAACGCTGCGCAAATGGGTGCCGCTGATATTGTAGGTGAATCCGGTCACATAGATGTCCGAATCCTGTTCCAGGGCCCGGATGGTCTTGGCGATGCAACGGCTGCCCGCCGACAGGTCAACAAAATCGCCATCCTGAAAACCCTCGGCCTCCTGCACGGCGTGGCCGACGATTTCCAGATCGCCGTTGGCAAACACTTCGGTGACCAGGGCGCGGAAGGTGGTCGTGCCAAAATCACAAGCGACAATCAGTCTTCCTTGACTCATGTCGGCTTCCTCTCTGAATTTTTCAATTTTCTGCGCTCGCGGTGATCCTGTTTTTGAAACGCAGATCGTAGTCCACACCGAGTTCCAGGTGGTCGCGGGCGTCCATATATCGCTGCAGACGCGGGCCAAATTCCTCACGTCCCAGCAGCAACGTGCCGCGACGATTTTGCAGGACGATAGCGAATCCCTCGGGGCGGGCAACAACAAAATCCACGGGGCTGGCCACTTCAAGCCCCGCATCCTCCATGGAAGAAATCAGTTCCAGCAATTGTCCCGTCTCTTTGGGAGGCAGGCGCAGGGCCTTCTCGTGGCCCTCGCGGACGGGAGCCAATCCCACCAACATCGGCAAACCGGGCAAAATCAGAGTCTTGGGAAAGTCCAGAAGACGTCCGTCTTCGGTCACCACCAGTCGGTCTCGTTTCTGTCCGTCAATGGCCACCGGTTCCATCATCAGCACCGGTGTCCACTCGCGAAAATCAACTTCAATGCTATTGGGCAGGCGGCGCAATACGCGCAAGTCTCGAACCCAGGGCAACAAATTGATGCGGTCGGCCACTTCGTCGGTGCTGAGAGTCCAAATATTGCGGCCCAAAAACTCTTCGAATACGCTTTGTAATTCCGCCTCGCTGGTGAAGCGATAAGCCCCCGACTCGATGCGATCCACGGCGAACACCGGCGAGGTCAATGTCCACCAGACACCAAACACCAGAACCACCATCGTCACCAATCCCGACCCCGCCCGCACCAATACCGCCCGACGCGACCGCTGAGGCCCACGGCGCACGGCAAATCCGCCCCCCGTTGACGACCGGCCTTTCCCTGCGATCTGATTGGCGCCGCCCAACATCAAGCTCCCTTCCGCTGATCCAAATGGATGCAAATGTCGCTCACCTGACGGCCAATATCGCCGGCGCCGAGGGTCAGCACGAGGCTGCCTGCCGGCACCTGTTCATCCAGCCATTTTTTGATGCCGTCGTGGCCGGGCAGCAGAGTGATCCGGTCCAGGCCTTTTTCACGCAAATGGTCCGCAATCAGGCCACTGCCCACGCCCTCGGGTTGGACCTCGCTCGCAGCATAGACTGGCAATAGGCCGACGGCATCAGCGGCCACCAGAGCGTCGGCAAATTCTGCGGCAAACTGTTGGGTACGGGAATACCGGTGCGGCTGAAACAACACCTTTACCGGGCGTTCAAATCCGCGGGCAACTTCCATGATCGCCGACACCTCAGTCGGATGATGGCCATAGTCATCGACAACCATCACGCCACCATGCTCGCCATGTTCTTCACAACGCCGCCCCACGCCCTGGGTGGCCGCCAGCCCGGCAGCAATTTTGGCAAAGGGCACGCCCAACTCCAGACCCACCGCCACAGCCGCCAACGCATTGAGCAGGTTGTGCCGCCCCCGCAAGATCATGCGAATCGGACCCAGCTCATGGTCATTGTGCCAGACCACCGCTTCCTGCCCAAAGTCACCAGTCATGATCGTGCCGGGATCAGCCCTCACTTCAGCCTCGGCACTCAGGCCATAGGTGATCACCTTGCGGTCCAGGTGCGGCACCAGGGCGCGCACTTCCGGGTCATCCACGCACAGCACGCAGGCCCCATAAAAGGGCACGCGTTGTACAAATTCCGCGAACGCCGACCGCAGCGCATCCATATCCGGATAAAAATCGATGTGCTCATAGTCGATATTCGTCACCACGGCAATCGTCGGCGTCAGGTGCAGGAAGGTGCCATCGGATTCATCAGCCTCAGCCACCAGATAGTCGCCACCCCCGAGCACCGCATTGGTGCCCATGGCCTTGATGCGGCCCCCGACAATCACCGTCGGATCCAGTTCACCTTTTTCCAACACCGCCGCCACCAGGCTGGTGGTCGTGGTCTTGCCATGACTGCCGGCCACGGCGATGCCCTGCTTGAGGCGCATCAATTCCGCCAGCATCTCGGCCCGCCGGATCACAGGCACCCCCTGAGTGCGCGCTGCCGTCACCTCACTGTTCGCCTCTGTAACTGCCGAAGAGCGTACCACGACATCAGCGCCGTCGATATTTGCCGGCGCGTGCCCGTCGTAAAAAGTGGCGCCCAGCTTTTGCAGGCGATCTGTCACCGCCGAACTGTGCAAGTCGCTGCCACTGACTTTGAAGCCCAGGTTCAAGAGCACCTCGGCGATGCCGCTCATGCCGATGCCACCGATGGCCACCAAATGGATATGTCGGGTGTTCCGGAACAAATCGAGTTCCCTTTCAAAAATGGATGCCACCAACCCAGACCGCAGCCCTAACTGGAATCCGACCAACGCAATCCGGCCGGATGCCCAGCCATTTCCAACAAATCCAGGGCAATTTTCTGCGCAGCCTCGGGCCGTCCCAGGCCCCGAGCCGCAGTCGCCATGGCCTGCAGTCGGTCCGGCGCATCCAACAGCTCAAGCAGGATTTTCGCGAGAGCCGTACCATCGCAATTCTCATCACTCAAAACAAGGGCCGCCCCGGCTTTTTCCAAATCGCTGGCGTTGTGAAACTGGTGATTGTCCGTCGCGTGCGGATAAGGCACCAGCACTGCGGGCCTGCCGACAACCTGCAATTCAGCCAGGGTCATCGCACCGGCGCGGCAAACGACAAGATCGGACCACAACAGGGCAGCGGCCATGTCATCGATGTATGGCAGCACGCGCACATTGTCAGCGGCGACAGCCTGGGCAACGGCCTCGGCATCGGCCTTGCCGGTTTGGATCAAAAAGGCGGCCCCGTCCATACCCAGCAAGGAATCTGCAGCTTCGCGAACCGCGTTGTTCAGCGTGCGGGCTCCACCACTTCCGCCGAAAATCAAGACCCGCCGGCCAGATGCGCCAAAATTTTCCAAGTCTGAATCGGGCCCATTTTCGCCCACTGTAGCCTGCACAAAAGCCGCCCGCACGGGGTTGCCCGTGGTGCGGCAAATGCCGTTCTTGAAAAACTCTTTCGCCGCGCCAAAGCCCAGATAGATGCGCCGCGTCCAACGGCCGACCAGGCGATTGGTCGAGCCCGGGATGGCGTTCTGTTCCTGCAACGCACAGGGCACACCCACCATCCGTGCCGCCGACATGACCGGAGCGCTGACAAAGCCGCCGGTGCCCAGCACCACGGCCGGGCGCCAGGAAATCATCAAGGCCAAACTGCGCAGCAAGCCGCCCATGAAATTCAGGACAAATAGCAACCGCGCCTTATGCCCCAGCCCGCGCAAGCCCGAAGCGGGCACCATATGCAGCCGGAAACCCGCCCGCGGCACCAGCACCGATTCGATGCCGCGTTGCGTGCCGGCAAATCGCACTTCCGCCTCTGGCGCCAAATGTTGCAAAGCTTCGGCCACGGCCAGGCCTGGATAAACGTGTCCGCCAGTGCCGCCACCGGTGATCAGAACCCGGATATTGCTCATGCCAAGCCACCCCGGGACCAACGGCGCTTCCACTGGTGATACGAGCGGCCGCCTTGTTCGATATTCAAGAGAATGCCCACCGACGCGAGGGCCGCCACCATGGCCGTTCCGCCATAGCTGACAAAGGGCAAAGGCACGCCCACCACGGGGAAAATCCCCGTGACCATGGCGATGTTGGCCACGCCGTAGATGGCGATAGCGGTGGTCAATCCCGCAGCCAGGGCCCGTCCAAAAGGTTCGCTGGCCCGCGCTGCAATGCCATAGCCTCGCCAGGCAAAGAGCACCAGCATTGAAATCACCAGCAGGGTTCCCACCAAACCGAGCTCTTCACCCAGCACCGAAAAAGCAAAATCCGTATGGGATTCCGGCAGGAAACTGAATTTATTGTGGCTTTGGCCCGGTCCCAATCCCGTCAGGCCCCCTGCTCCCATGCCCGTCAGCGACTGGTCCACCTGATAGCCGAATGATCCGCCCTGCAGACCATCCCAGAGCTTGGAAACCCGCAACCGGACTTTGCCTGAAAGCAGATACCCGAAGACTCCGGCAATGGGCACGGCAATGGCGGTGCGCAACAACCAACGGTCGCTGACGCCGGCGGCAAACAGGATGACCAGAGTCACGCCCACCGTCACCATGGCGTTGCCGTAGTTGGGCTGCAAGACCAGCAGAACGAGCAGAGGCAAGGGCCCCAGCCCCAAAGCCAACCACAACTGCCGGGGCGGCATCTGCTGCCCGCGCCGCAAGCAAGTCAGGCGCTCGGCCAAAAAGATGGTCATCGCCAGCTTGGCCATTTCCACTGGTTGAAAAGTGAACCCGGCAATTGTCACCCAACGGTTGATCGCCTTGGCGCCGTCAGCATCGGTGCGCGCCGTCAGCAGGGTCAAGGCCACCAGAGCGTAGGTTGCGATCAACGCACCGTTGCGCAACCAAGGCGTGCGGTAACGGCGGTAGTCGACGTGCATCAGACCCATCATGGCCACCAGCCCCACGCCAATCATGAACAGATGTTTCAGGATGATATAATACTCGCCCATCGGGGAGCGGAAGGCCTGCTTGGTGTAGCTGCCGGCGCCAAAGACAACAATGCTGCCGATAAAAAGCAAAACGCCGACGGCCACCAAAAGGCCTCGATCGGCGAGTTCGAAACTGCCTGCAAATCCGCGCAATCTGCGGTTCATGAACGACCCTCCTTGGTCTATTCAAAGGCTTCTATTCTCTGTGCAGAACTTCTCTGGTCAATTATGCAAGCCCAAAAATCAGGCCGGATCGGCTCCAACTTTCAGTGCCGCTGCGGCAAAGGCCCTGCCGCGTTCACCATAATTGGCGTACATGTCAAAGCTGGCGCAGGCCGGACTCAGCAGCACGGCGGCGTCGGGTTCGGCCCGGTCGGCAGCCAGGGCCACCGCACTCTCCAGATCCGCTGCCGCGGTCACGGGCACGGCTCCGGCCAGGGCCGCCGTCAGGGCCGGTCCCTCGGCGCCCAGCGTCACCGCGTGGCGCACCGGGCCCATGACCTGGCGCAGGGGCGTGTAGTCC
>JADGEP010000031.1:16645-16970 GCA_016744275.1 Candidatus Krumholzibacteriia bacterium
CATCCATCGAATCGGCGTGCACCAGAGGCACCGTGCCTGCAAGCGCTTGCCCAATGGCCGCTCCTTCGGTCCCAATGAGCACGACGCTTTTGACCGCCGAAAGTACGCCTCGCAAAGGGCTATAATCTTCGCCCTTGCCGCTGCCCCCGGCAATCAACACGACTTGTCCCTCATAGCCTGAAAGCCCCGCACACACAGCATGGACGTTGGTCGCCTTGGTGTCATTGATGAATTTGATCTCGCCGCGTTTGGCCACCAGTTGATGTCTGTCGGGCAGCCCCGCAAACGATCCCAAACCCTTTGCCAGCAGGTCGCGATCGATCCC
>JADGEP010000320.1 GCA_016744275.1 Candidatus Krumholzibacteriia bacterium
GTTCAGCACCATGTTCGGTGTGTACTTCTGGGCGGGCGGTTTTGTGACCTTCTTCGCCGTGCTCACCTTGGCTTTGCTGGGACTGCAGAATTCGGGCCGGATGCAGGGCATTGTCAGCCCCGAACATTTCCACGATCTGGGCAAGCTGATGTTCGCCTTCACATTCTTCTGGGGCTACATCGCCTTCAGCCAGTTCATGCTGTACTGGTACGCGAATATTCCTGAGGAAACGAGCTGGTACCTGGTGCGCACTCGCGAAGGCTGGGACATGATCGCCTACGCGACGCTCTTTGCGACGTTGTTGCTGCCTTTCCTGGGCCTGGTTTCGCGCTTTGCCAAACGCAGCCGCAAACTGCTGGCGTTCTGGGCCGTCTGGATCATCGTGGCCCAGTGGCTGAACATGTATTGGGTCGTGATCCCCGAGTTCAGCGAGACCCTGATTTTTAATCCCATGTATGTGACTTGCTTCATCGGCATCGGTGGCCTGTGGGTCGCTGGCATCGTGAGGCTGGCCTCGACCAGTTCCCTGGTTCCGACCGGAGACCCGCGTCTCGACGAGTCACTGCGTTTCGAAAACGCCTAAGGAGATCGATATGGCTTCGGCCAAAAATACAGGATTCAACACCGCTGCGGTGGTGGCGTACGGATTGGCGGGACTCATCTTTGTTTATGCGTTGTCCCTGTTCATTGAAGGCGGTTACAACGCCTCGAGAAACAAGGAATTGCAGACGAAGATCTACTCCGCAGGCATCAGTGAAGAGGCTTCGGCTCAACTGGCCGTCCAGCAGGCATTGCTGGACGAACAACCGCGGTTCATCGATCAGGAAGCCGGCGTGCTCTGCCTTCCCATCGACACTGCCATGGAAAGAGTCGTGGTCAAGGCCGCCGAGTAGGTGGTCATGACGATTCGCAGATTATTGAGTCAGTACCTGACCGTCATAATGGCGGCACGAAAGAGGTAACGGTTTGATCGGCAGCGCCAATCTTTCAGCCTGGTTCCCCGAAGGGGCTTCGACCCACGCCATGGGCGTGGACGAGCCGTTCTACGGCATTTACGTCGCGGCGGTGTGCGCCTTGATCCTCACGGTCGGTTTGGCGGTGATCTTTCTGTGGACCTTCCTCCGCAAAAAGAACGACCCCGACCAGATGCCTTCCACGGGTTCGAACAAAATCCTGTTGGGCGTGTGGGTATTGGGCGCCGTCCTGATGGCCGGCTTCGCTTTCCAGTCGGGAATTCCCGGGTTTGTCGACCAGAATGTGGCGCCGTACGGTGCCTACCAGGTCGGTGTCACGACCCATGAATCCGGCTGGGATTTCACCTACCCCAATGGTCATGTGGCCGACACGCTGCGGGTGCAGGTTGGGCAACCGGTGCAGTTGACGATGACCAGCGCTGACGTGAGCCAGAACCTTTCCATCCCGGCCTTGCGGGTACAGCAGGCGATTTTGCCCGGCCGCACGACCGAGGCCTGGTTCGAGGCCACCAGCGAGGGCGCTTTCCCGATTTTCACCGGCTCCTTCAGCGCCATGACCCACGACAGCCTGTCAACGGCACTGATGGCCTTGTCGGAAGCCGATTTTGCGGCTTGGTTGGCCACCGTTGAAGACATTTTTGCCGGCCGCACTATGGCCGAAGTCGGCGAGCTACTGTACACGAGCCAGGGTTGCGCTGTCTGCCATACTCTGGATGGCAATCAGCTGGTTGGCCCATCGTTCAAGAACGTCTATGGCTTTGAATTCCTGACCACAGATGGCCAGACTGTGTTGGCAGACGACGCCTACATCAAGGAATCGATCTTGACTCCCAACGTGTCGGTGATTGATGGTTTTCAGCCGGTGATGACTCCCTACGCGGGAGTCCTGGATGACCGTGAAATTGAAGCGATCACGGCGTTTCTCATGACCCAATCAGAACGCGGCGATACCGGCGGGCACTCGGAAGCTGATCCCGCAAATGAGTCCGGAACGGCGCCTGAAGGCGATACCGATCAGGAGGAGAAGTAGATGCACACCGTCACCAAATCGGCTGCGGATCAGGTGCGCTCCAGTTTTCTGGGCGGGCCCCACGGCTTCGGGGCGTGGTTCACCTCCACCGACCACAAACGCATTTCCTTGATGTTCCTGGCCTGGACCATGGGCGCCTTCATCCTGGGCATGACCCTCAGCCTGTTGCCCCTGATCAAAGCGGTCGGGGGGCCGGGCATTGGCAACGGCATCCTCTTGCAGACCCTGACCTACCAACGCGTGGTCATGGTCATGGCCTGGTTGGTGCCGGCCCTGCCGGCGGTGGTCGGATTTTTTGTCCTGCCGCTGCAGTTGGGTGCCAAAAACATGGCGCTGCCCACGATGTCCCGTTGCAGCCTGCGCTTCTACGCCATCGGTTTGATTCTGATCCTGTTTTCGATACTACTGGGCCCGGTGAGCACCGGTTGGACCCTTGATTCGCCCCTGGCCATGCTCGATACAGGCGCTTTTGTCACTCTGGCTTTTGGCCTCTTCTTCATGGGTGCCAGCTGGTTTGTGACCGGCATCAATTTTGTCGTCACGGTGCATCACCAGCGCCGCGAGGGCATGGGCTTTTTCGACATGCCGTTGAGCGCCTGGGGTTTTTATCTGTCCGGATATCTGCTGACCATCGCCGGTGGCATCTTCGCCATTGTGGTGTTGTATCTGGCCTCTAGCCGCGCCTTCGGTGGCGGCTTGTTTGGAATCGAAGCTGACCCCATGGCCTGGCGCACCTATTTCTGGTTCGCCCTGCGACCGGTGACCTACTTCGCGTTGGTGCCCGCCGTGGGTATTATCAGTGACGTGATCAGTGGCGTGGCTCGCAAGGCTTCGGCCGGTTACCGCACTCTGGTGGGTTCGATGATCGCTTTGGCCGGTATCGGCGTGGTCAGCTATGGCGTGAGCATGGTGGGCCAGGGCCTAAGCCCGGCCGGCAGCCTGATCTTCAGTTTCCTCAGCCTGTTGGCCGCCGTGCCGGTGGCGCTGATCAGTTTCACCTGGCTGTCGACCTTGTATCGCGGTTCGATCGCATGCGCGTCGCCATCCACATTCTCCATCGCTTTCATTCTGCACGCCGGTGCGGCGGCGGTACTGGGCCTGTTCATGGCCAGCCCGTCGGTCGGCAATTACCTGGGTGCAACGATGTTTGCCTCGGCCCAATTGGACTACGTCTTGTGGGGCGGAGTGCTGTCGGCATTCTTCGCCGCCTTGCATTACTGGTGGCCCAAGATGATTGGCCGCAAGTACAACGATCAGGTGGCCCGCATCGGCGCCGCCTTGTATGTGATCGGTCTGAATTTGGCCTTGGTACCGCGCCTGATGATGGGCACCAAAGGTGTGCCCCAGGACTTTGCGGGATTGGTGCCCACGGCCATCGGCGGCGCTGAAGTGTCCAGCCTGGGCTGGCTGTTCCTGTATTCAGGTCTGTCGGTGATTGCGGGCAACCTGTTGGTCACCGTATGGGGCGACGAAGCCGCTGATACGAACCCCTGGGGCGCTTCGTCCCTGGAGTGGACCGTGCCTTCGCCTCCGCCGGAAGAGAACTTCGAATAAGCCGCGGAAGACCTCGCAGAACGAACGCCCTCCGGTGCCAAGCCGGGGGGCTTTTTGTATCTTCCCAGTTCTTGCCCGGAAGGCCTGCGCTGAAACCCCTTGAATTTACTGGGATATGTGGCCCAGATGTTTTAATATTGTCAGGTGTTGCCAACGTGGAGGTGCCCCTTGTCCGAACCCCGCAAGACTCCCGCAGAGAATCGCCGCTTGCCGGCCACCTACTACAATCTCATCACGATGTCCGGTGCCGCTTTGGCGGCGGTGGCATTTGGCCTGATCATTCTCTTCATCGTTCTGGAAGCCACCGCCTCGGAGCACAACCCCTACATGGGCATTGTGGCATTTATCATCCTGCCTGCGTTCTTGATCCTGGGACTTTTAATCGGAGCCTTCGGTGTGCTGCGCCAACAGCGACGCAGGCGCCTGGGATTGCCCAGCACTGAAAAACTGCCGCAGATCGATTTTAACAATCCGGCCCACCTGCGGGCGGCTTTTTTTCTCGGCATCACTTCCGTTCTCTTTTTGGCCATGACGGGTCTCGGCAGTTTCAAAGCCTACGAGTACACCGAAAGTGACGAGTTCTGCGGCACCATGTGCCACGAAGTGATGAAGCCCGAATACACGGCCTATTCGGTGTCGCCCCACGCGCGGGTGGGCTGTGTCGAGTGTCACATCGGCTCGGGCGCCGAATGGTTTGTGAAAGCAAAAATCTCGGGCTTGCACCAGGTCTATGCGGTGTTGTTTGACAAAGTCCCGCGGCCGATCGAAACACCCATCGAAAACCTGCGTCCCTCGCGCGATACGTGTGAGCAATGCCACTGGCCGGCTCATTTCTACAACGAGAAATTGGTGGTGCACGACTACTACGGGTACGAAGATGAAAACACCCATTGGAAACTACACCTGTTGATGAAAATTGGCGGCGGTGGGGAGGATGGTCCGGCCAAAGGCATTCATTGGCACATGAACATCGACAATGACATTGAGTATGTGGCCACTGATCGCAAGCGCCTGGAGATTCCCTGGATCAAATCGACGCAAGCGGACGGTTCGGTCAAGATCTATCG
>JADGEP010000321.1 GCA_016744275.1 Candidatus Krumholzibacteriia bacterium
GCTGAGGTCGAGGTCCTTGCCCTCGGCCACGGCCAGCATCAGGCCTTCAAAATAGCCTTTCATGTCTTTTTCCAGGCGTTCGGTGCTCAGCTCCGTAGTGTCGGGAATCCACCAGATAAAGGTGTAGGACCACAGGTTTTCGCTCTCTTCCTTGAACATGCCCGGCGCAAAGCGCAACTCTTCCAGGCCCTCGTAATCCAATTCCGGCGCAAAGCCCAGGGGAAAGGGAATGGTTTCGATTTGCCACCCGTCGGGCGCCGGCAAATGAAAGGGCAGGCTGGTTTCGGATTCTTCAGCCGAGGCTGGTAGGGCCAGCATCATGGTCAAAAGCAGCAATACAGTGACGGTGCGCATTTATTTCTCCAGTTTCATCGCAGGCGAATTTTCAGATTGTCGGGATACGAGCCTGTTACCAAAGGACCCCCATGGTGCAAAGTTCCCTGCCTGGATCTTCGCGGGTCACTCCGGCGCGGTCCTATGCTAAGATCGGAAGGCTGAGTTGAGATCGGCCAGAAATGGGTGCTCTCATGGACTGCCCGCTGCAAATCATATCTCGAATCCGCCGCCATGTCCCGTGGGAGAAGAAAGAAGTGACAGTCTCATTGCGCCAATTGGGCGCCTTCGTTCTGGTCATGTTCCTGCTTGCGCTTGTGGCTTTTGGGCCCGTGCGCCACAACGGGTTCATCAACCTGGACGACGACATCTATATCACGGGCAATGAGGCCACCCAAGACGGCCTGACCTTGGAATCAGCCCGATTGGCTTTCACTTCGACCCGGTCTGATACCTGGCACCCCTTGACTTGGCTGAGTCACGCTCTGGACGTCCAGCTGTTTGGCCTGGACCCCGCCGGGCATCATCTCATGAGCCTGTTTCTGCATTTCGTGGCTTCGTTGCTGTTGATGCTTGTTCTGGCCAGGATGACTGGTCAAATAGTGCCCGCAGCCTTCGTCGCGTTGCTCTTTTGTCTGCACCCGCTACGCGTTGAATCGGTGGCCTGGGCGGCCGAGCGCAAGGATGTCCTGAGCGCCGTCTTTTTCATGCTGACGCTCTGGGCTCACCACCGGTATGCACGCCGCTCTTCGCCGGTTCGGTACGCAGTGGTGTTTCTATCGTTTATTCTGGGCGTGCTGGCCAAACCCATGCTCGTCACCCTGCCCTTTGTCTTGATGCTGGTGGACTATTGGCCTTTAAAGCGTTTGAGCCGCCGCACTGTGCTCGAAAAGATTCCCCTGTTGGTGGCGGCAGCGGTTTTATCCTGGGTGGCCTATGCCGTGCAGGCAGCTGGCGGCGCCACCACTCTGGTTGAGGACCTGCCGGCCGGCGCTCGCATCGGCCACGCCTTCTGGGCCTACCTGGGCTACTTGCGGCAAATATTTATCCCGGTCAATTTGGTTGTCCTGGCTCCCCACCCGGGCGCGGAAATCGCGTTCTGGAAACCACTGGTTGCCATTATTTTTGGGGGCGGGTTGGGCACCCTGTTTGCGATCCGGTTCCGCACCCGGCGGTACCTGCTGGCAGGATGGCTTTGGTACCTGGGCATGTTGGTTCCGGTGGCTGGTTTTGTGGCGGTGGGCTATCACGGACTGGCCGACCGCTTCACCTATTTGCCTTCAATTGGTGTGGCGATTGTCGTCGTCTTTGGCCTGGCTGAGGTCGTTTCCGGACGTAGGAAATTGGCCTTGGCCGCAAGTGCCCTCGGTATCGTGGCGGTGCTCGGTCTGACGTTCATGACCCGTGCCCAGGTTCGCCAATGGCGCAATACAACGACGCTCTACACCCACACCTTGGCCCGCACTGGCCACAATCCCGTCATCCGGTTCAATTTGGGTTGCGCCTATCGAGATGCCGGTGACCTGGTTCAAGCCGCACAGCAGTTTGCCCAAATCGTTGCTGGTGACCCGGTCCATGCAGTGGCACTGATTGAATTGGGAAACCTGAACATGCAGGATGGCCGATACGCGCCCGCAGTCCAGTATTGGCGACAGGCGCTGGTGGTGGAGCCGAACAATTATACCGCTCGGATCAATATTGGCTGGGGTTTGGCGGGTCTTGGGCGCATTGGTGAGGCGATCGATGAATATTTGAAGCTGGTGGAATCGCATCCCAATGATTTGAACGTGCTGACCAGACTATCTCTCTTTCTGCTGGAGGATACCAGCCGCAGAGATACGGTTGCGGCCCGGCGCTACGCTGAACAAGCGTGCCGCCTGACGGGCTATGCCGATCCGCCAACGCTGTTCGCTTTGGCCCAAACCCTGGTTGCGGGTCAGGACAGGACCCGGGCCCTGGAGGTGGCGGGCCGGGCCGGCGAATTGGCGGCAGCGACCGGGGACCAAAAGCTGAGCCAGGCGATCGACTCCTGGATGGCTCAAGTCAGCCGCTGAAAAGGGTGAGATGAGGAAAAAAAAGGCCCGGACAACCGTCCGGGCCTTTTATTCTTTTGGGCATCGAGCCTACGGCCAGTAAAGCAACCGTCCACAACTCTCGCATTTCTGCACTTTGTTTTCATTGGTCTTGCTGACAAACGAACTGGGGATGTTGGCAAAACACCCGGTGCACAGATTGCTCACCACCGGCACCACCGCGTGACCAAATTTTCCGGTCAGGCGTTTGTACCAACTGAGGTGTCCCGGCTCGATCTTGGTTGCCAGATCTTCGCGGGATTTTTTCAACTCTTCCAAACCGCCGTGCTTGAAGCCCAGGCCTTCCAATTCGGTGCCCTGGTTGGCCGTCTCGTTGATCATCTCGTCCAGGTCCTGCAGAGCGACCAGCAATTGCAATTGGGGATGCATGGCTAGTCCTCCTTCATGGCGTTGCAGAAGCTCTCGTAGTTTTCGGCAGCCATCAGGCTATCGCGCAGGTCGCCGTCCTGGATGCGGTCAATCAAAGCCGCGAGGGACTTGATGTACTGGTGACCACTGTCCTGGGGCGGGGCGATCAGCATGAAGAAGAGGTGGGTCTTGTTTCCGTCTTCGGAATCGAAGTCCACGCCTTCAGCGCTGCGGGCGATCATGATGGTCAGGCGTTGCACAGCCAAAGTGCGGCCGTGAGGAAACCCGATGCCGGGGCCAACAGCGGTGCTGCCCAGAGCCTCGCGGCTGGTCAACATCTGCATGATGGTCTCGGGCTTGGAAATCTGGGTGCCGGCAATCAGGCCTTCGACCATTTCGGCCAAAGCGCCCTGCTTGTCTGTCGCAGTCAGGTTGGGGAGAAAAAGCTCGGGTGAGGTGTGCTTGAGAACCTCGGCAATGTCCATGAGTGCCGCACCACCTTGAGAAAGCGGGGAAAATATGTCACACTTACGTCTGATCAAAACCTAACCCATGGACATGGGATAAACAAGACGCAAATCCGATCGAATCACGCGATTCCCGCCGTGCAACTGCACCGCCGGGGTCCGAGGAGGTGCGCCATCGGCGCGCAGGACGAAAAATCAACCGCTGGCCACCACACCGGGATCGTCATCCGCTCGACCGGGGGCCAATGTTTGGTCCAGATGGACGGAGAAACCTGGCGTTGCAAGGTACGTGGGCGCCTGAAAAAAGGGCCCCGGGAATCCCAAACGATCGCCGTGGTGGGCGACCGGGTGCGTTTTCAGGCTCTTGATGCGTCCAGCGAGCCACCCAGCGGGGTCATTGAAGAGGTTTTGCCGCGGGAAAATAAAATCAGCCGCCTGGCGGCCAGGCGCAGCGGCGGTCAGGTGGAACAGGTCTTGATGGCCAACCTGGATCAAGTGGTGGCCGTGCAATCATTGCGCGAGCCGGCTCCCCAGAAGAGCTTTGTCGACCGCTTGATGGTGGCTGCCGAGCGTTTTGGCGTGAGTGGAATCCTGGTGCTCAATAAAGTGGATCTGGTTCCGGCAGGGCCCGAAATGGAAGCTGAAGAGAAGATCTGGAATTATTTTCGGGATCTCGGCTACACGGTGATTTGGGCTTCGGCAGAGACGGAACAGGGATGCGAAGATTTTCACGATTTATTGACGGACCGCATTTCCCTGCTGATCGGCGCTTCAGGCGTGGGCAAAAGCACCCTGCTGAATGTCATCCAGCCGGGCTTGCGACTGCGGGTCAATGAAGTCACTGAGAAGACAGGCCTGGGCAAACACACCACCACCCGCACGGAACTGTTTCCCCTGCGCGACGGCGGTTTTATCGCCGACAGTCCGGGCATTCGCGGCTTTGATCCCTGGGATATGGACCCCTTGCAGGTGCGCGAGTATTTTCCGGATTTTCAGGAACCAGGCCTGGAGTGCCATTACCGCACCTGCCTGCACCGCGACGAGCCCCGATGTGGCGTCAAAGCCGCGGTGGTGCGGGGCCTGATTCCCACCCGCCGGCATGGGGCCTATTTGGCTCTTTTGTCGGATCTGGAGGAACGCAAAGCGCAGGTGGGGTATCGCTCGAGTGGGAAATTATGACCGGTTACCGGCCAGCATGGCGTAGAATTTGACGGCCTCTTCACCTTCGTGCAACAGCTTGTCCACCGGCATCAAACCTGTGGGAGGATTCCAGCGTGTGCTGCGTTCGGCCCGATCGGTAGCCCACCAACCGGGCAGCTGTGTGCCTAGAATACTGGGCGATTTGGCCGTCATTTCATATATTCCG
>JADGEP010000322.1 GCA_016744275.1 Candidatus Krumholzibacteriia bacterium
GTACTGGCCGCCCTCAAGTTTGGCGTGCACGGACGTCGACATTTCGGTGGCCACGTCAGGAAAAACATACACAGCATCAAGGGCGGTGGTCAGGCTGGCGACGATTGCGGCACGCCGGACGTGGTTCAGCTCGGGGAAGTTGGGCGCCTGCTGGGCCAAGGCGGGCAATGCGCCCAACATCAGGGTGCAAAGCGCAGCGGCGAATAGTGTCTTTTTCATGGAGAGGGCTCCTATTGGGGGTTCAGATTCAAGGCCATGGTGAAAGTTTCGCGGCGATAGGTGTGGTCGCCAAAAGGGTGGTGCCGGTTGCGGCGAAAGCCGAGGCTGCGGTAAAGACGCTCCGCGGGTTTCAGTTCGGGACTGGTGCGCAGCCAGAGTTTGTCGACTCCGGCCTGACGTGCGCGGCTGATGGTTTCGTTGGCCAGGCGCTGGCCCAGGCCGCGGCGCCGGTAAATGGGATCAACCGCCATTTTAGCCAATTCGAGGGTGCCGTCACAGTGATTGATGAGAGCGCAGGTGCCGGCCACGTCTTCATCCACGAGGGCAAAAATCACGGCACCGCCGCGGTGCAAAATGCGCCCGTTGGGGTCGTCAAGAATGAGGCGGTCTTCTGGTTCGGGTGCGAAGCGTTCGTTCAGCCACAATTCGTTCAGCCGCCGGAAATGCTTCTTGTATGAAGGGCGGTAGTCCACGATTTGTATCGGGTCGATGGCGGCTAGTTCAAGGCGGCGGCGCACGCGGGCAGCCATCGAGTCCTGGGCGAGGGCCGATTCCAGGCCCGTCAGATCATCGAGAAAATCGCCGTCCGTGGCCGCCAGCAGATCCTGGTTGGCGGCGCGGATTTCTTCCCAGACAACATCCAATTGTTTGCAGAGGTTGCGGCCTTGGCGGGTGAGCGCCAATTGGCGTTTGCGGGAGTCGGTGGGGTCGGGCGCGTCATTGACCAAGCCCTTGTCGACCAGCAGTTTGGCGGTTTTGGAGACGGCCTGGTGGCTGAGGCCCAATTCGCGGGCCAAAGCGGTCGTGGAGGTGAAGTCGTGCCGGCGCATGGCGGCCAATACCGGGAACCAACGGGCCTGGAAATCGAGGCCGAGTTCGGCGTAGACATTGGTGACATCTTTTTGCAAGAGGTCGGCCAAGCGGTGCAAGCGGGTGGCGAGCGCGAGTTCGCCCAGGTGGGTGATCAGGTCCATGGATTCTCCTTTTGGGGTAGTACGGAGAATTGTGCAACTGGTTGCGGAAAAATCGTCAATCCCAAGTTTGACCACAAACAAGGGTTGCATGTAAAATGTATTTTATATAAAATAAAGAATAGTCTAAATTACTCTTTCGAAGGCCTGCCATGCTGCCACCTATCCTAAGACAAGCATCTCAGTTCATTTTGACTCAAGCGCAGCCAATATACCGTCGGTTTCTGCACAAGAACATCGACTTCAGCGAACGTCTCATCTGTGTGAAAGGTGCCAGGGGTGCTGGTAAAACTACCCTCCTGCTGCAATACGCTCAGAGCACCGAGATTCCCCAGGAGAAGATTCTGTATGTCGCTTGCGACCACCCTGCGATGGTGGATCTCAGCCTGTACGATATGGCTCAGGACTTTTTCCAAGAAGGTGGCCGGCTGTTCCTTGTGGACGAGGTGCATAAAGCCAAGGGTTTCGCCAAGGAATTGAAAGCTGTCTATGACACGTTTGATATTCAGGTCATATTTTCGGGGTCCTCTGCCCTGCGGATTGACCATGAGCTGGCGGACCTGTCACGAAGAGCAGTGATCTATGAATTGCCCGTTCTTTCGCTGCGTGAGTTTATGGAGATCGAGACCGGTTCCCCGTTCGAGGCTTACTCGCTTGACGATATTGTCAACAATCATCAGGCGATATCGGCTGATGTCTGCGCCCGAATTCGTCCCATCGAGTTGTTTCAAAAATACCTTCGGCACGGTGCCTATCCTTTCTACCGGGAGTCGACCGAAACCTATATTCAGAAACTGTTGGAAGTCATCAACATCACCATCGATTCTGACCTGTGTGGACTGTATAACATCGAGCCAAAGAAGCTGGACAAGTTGAAGAGGGTTCTCTATATGCTTTGCAGTACACCTCCTGTTGAACTGAACAAATCCAAGCTCAGCAACGCCGTGGGTGCGTCCTGGCCAACGCTGTCGAAGTACCTTGAGCGGATGCAGGCAGGGAGCTTGATTCACTCAATCAGGGGCGGTGCCGGGATGCAAACGACCACCCGGCCAAACAAACTCATGCTGAACAACCCCAACATGTTTTTCGCTTTGTGTGCGTCGCCCAATGCGGGCGCTGTGCGGGAGACCTTTTTTGTCTCTCAAGTGTCTCGGGGGCATGAAGTGCACTATCACGACGAGGGTGATTTTATCGTGGATGAGAAATACATATTTGAAATCGGTGGACCTGGCAAAACTCAAAAGCAACTTCGTAAGCAGAGTAAGGCGTTTGTTGTAGCTGACGGGATTGAGTCTGGAGCGCCTTGGCAGATTCCGCTTTGGGTTTTGGGGATGGGGTATTGATCCCACCGACACCCACCCAAAAAAACTCCGCCCTCATACGAGAGCGGAGCAATCAAAATTCCAGCTAAACTCAGCTCCCAGACTCATCCAATTCCACAACGGGGAACTTCTCGCCAAACCCCATGATGCCCTCACGGTCGACACCGTCGGATTCCATGATCAGGCTCTTCTCATTCTTGAGCTGCAAGGTGAGCGTCGTCTTCTTGCCTTCCTCCATGACCGTGCCGTTGCGTCCGTGCAGTCGGACTTTACGGCCGCCGCCGAAGCTGGCCGTCAGGCTGCTGATGTTCCCCAGAACGCCACCGCCGCCGCCCATGACTTGAACCCGGATGGTATTGCCGTCCGCATCGGTGTAGGTGCATTCCGTGAGGTCGATGCCCATGGATTTCTGGGTGCTGACATCGCCGCGGGTGAACACGCCCACCGTGACGGGAAAGACTTCCGCGCCCGCATCAAGAAGGTGGTGGTCGACCTGATCGAGGGCAATGGCGATGACTTCGCGGGCCTCGCGGTATTCGTTCTTTTCGATGAGTTCGATGGCTTCGCGAAGAAGATTGGTCGTTTCATTGGCGATGGCGTGAGTAGCACTCATGGCGACCAGCAAGAATACGGTCGATAGCAGAAGTAGGCGTTTCACAATAGGGCTCCTCTTTGCAATTTGGCTGAACAATTTGGGCCATCAGGGGCGACGAATCTGTTCGAGATTGTACGGCCGATGACACTAGCAGGCGGGGAGTGTTTGGTCAACCGAAGCACGGCTGTGGCTGAATTTGCAGCCGGTGTGTCAATTCAGCAGAGAAGGCCCGCTTTCGGAGAGAAAGCGGGCCCAACTGGAAGCAATCTATCAGGAAACTAGCCCTTCGCTTCAACCTTATGCAAATACACATCCTGCTGAGGGAACGGAATGGAAATTCCATTGGCATCGAAGGCTTCTTTGATGCCCTGGGTCACGTCAAAATGGACATCCCAGTAATAATCGGGGTGGGTCCAGGGACGCACCACCAGGTTCACCGAAGAATCGCCCATCTCGGAAATGGCCACCGCCGGTGCCGGCTCTGAGAGCACGTGCGGGTGCTTCTCCATCACTTCCATGCACAGCCGCTTGGCCAGATTCATGTCGTCGCTGTAGCTGATGCCGGCGGTCATGTCGACGCGGCGCAGCCCGTTGGCGTTCAGGTTGTTGATCACGTCGCTGGTCAGTTTGCCATTGGGAATGATGATGCGACGGTTGTCCAGGGTGTCCATGATGGTGACGAACAAACCGATATCAGAAATGGTGCCCAGATAGCCGGACGTTTCCACCAGGTCGCCAATTTTGATGGGCTTGAAGAGTAGAATCATGACGCCGGCGGCAAAGTTTGCCAACGAACCCTGCAGGGCAAAACCCACGGCAAAGCCCACCGCGCCAAGCACCGCCACAAAGGAAGTGGTTTCCACACCGAACTTGGCCAGGGCCGCGATGACGGAAAAGACGATGACCGCGATTTTGGTCAGGCTCACCAGGAAGCCCACCAACGAGGGTTCCATTTTGCCTTTGGTCAAGGCCTTCTTCACCACGGACCCGAGAATGTTCGATACGATGCGACCGATGATGAGAATGAGCACGGCACCGATGATGCGCATCCCGTAAGTGGTCACCAAGGGGATGGCGCTGTCCATGGCTTGCTGGATGGTTTCCTGATTCATGGTTGTGAATCCTCTCCTGATTCTATGGGAATGATGAGGGCGGTTGTTGGCAGTATTATAGACAAAGGTGAAGGGTGGAAAGTCACATTTTTTCCAACCAATTTCCGATCAGTTTCCCATCAGACCATCATGTGAGCAGGGCGCAAGACAACCCTATACCTGCCACCACCTCGTGGCTATAATGCCACTTACAAGCCCCTCGCCCAGGCTTGTAGCGTCAGCGGGCACCACCCCAATGACGAATGCGGTTCCACCCAGGACAAAAAGGGGCTTCCTCAATGCAACGGTACCTCGCACTTCTGCTCATCGCCCTGGCCTTCGTGGCCACGCCAGCCCAAGCCGGAGTCAACAAAGACGCGGTCAAGAAGAC
>JADGEP010000323.1 GCA_016744275.1 Candidatus Krumholzibacteriia bacterium
CCACTGTAGCCTTCTTTTATTGGAGCATCAGCAAGTGAAAAATTTTTCTTGGCGATTCTGGCAGCATGTGGATGGGTCTGGCTCTGGCCATTTTGTTGGTGAATTTGAATCGCCAGTCGCCCATATCCCTGCCGGTCATGGTTGCGCCCATGATTGTGCCCATCTGGGATACCGGCACCACGATTTTGCGCCGCTACCGGCGCCGCACTTCGATCTTCCTCGCCGATGATTACCATCTGCACCATCGTCTTCTGCGCTTGGGCTTCTCGCCCCGCGGAGCCGTTTTTACCCTGCTGCTTGTCACCGCGGGCACGACTCTTTTTGCGCTGAGTGATTTCCTGGGCTTGGCCTGGTTGGGTTTGCCGGCCATGGGTATGTGGATGTGGGCGGCTCAATTGGGCGCCTTGCGTCATCTGCAAAACCGGCGCCATGGCTTGGACCTGTTCACCGAATTGACGTACGCCCTGGGATTTGATGATCGCCTGGATCGCATGCCGGGCGAAGTGGGGGGCAACGTGGCGGAGATCATCGACCTGCAGGCCGAGCGCCAACGAGTCAACCGGGCCCAAAATGCACGTCTGGATGGCACAACCGGTCAGGAATCTCCTCTGGACCAGGATGTTGTGCAGGACGACAAGTTTGCAAAGGATGAGCCGAATGCCGTTTCGTCCCCTTCCGAAGAGCTTCACTGATCAACTCTCTCAGCTCAATAGTGATACTGAAGCCGTTCTCGAATTGGGCAGTGGTGAGGGCCATTTCATGGCCCTCGTCGAGGCGCAAGGAAAGCATTGCCTGGGCCTGGATCTGCGCCACCCGGTGACCGGAGCCGTTTGCAACCTGGTGGGCGATGCGCGACGGGCACCGATCCGGCCTGGTACAGTCCGCCTATTGGTTGCGGCCAATTTGGTGCGGCACGTCTTGCCCCGGCACAAATTGGGGGAGCATGTCGCTCATTGGCGCAGCTTGCTGAAATCCGGTGGAATGCTTTTTATATTTGAGGACGAACCCAGTCAGTCGTCGGCCGGAGTGAGAAACTTTAAAGACCTCCAGGCCTTTCTGGCCCAACTGATGCCCGAAGCCAGGGGCCCTTTGCTTTCCCAGGAAAAATTCCGGCATTTGGTGGGGGCCCCGACGGTGCCCGAAGGTTGGACTTTCGGTTTTCAACGCAATGAGGAAACCATCAACGCTTCGGAAGTGATGCGGTTTCTGAGTGCTGGCGATGGAGCTGCCGAAGGTGGCGTGGCGAAGCTGATCCGGGCCATAGGGCGCGACGGCTTGGATCCGGGGCAATACTGGTGGGCGCAGGTGGGGCCGATTCAAAGCGAGGGGTGACGATGATAGCCAAGATGCTGGGATTGGTGGGGGCGGTGGCGGTTTTGCTGCTGTGCTTTGCCACTTCGACCTCGCGGTCGCTGGTGGATTGGCGTGCGGTCCAGGCCATTGCCCTGGAAAGTGATGATTGGGGTCTGGCCGGATTTGTACCCGAGTCCGAAAGCTGGCAGGGGTTGGAAAAGGAGGTCCTGGAGCCTGGGGAATTCCCGGCAGTCTATTGGCACTCCACCCTTGAAGATTCGAACATGGTCGACGCGTTGGTCGATGTCTTGGCTGCCCACCAGGGGCGCGACGGCGTCGCTGTTGTTTTTCAGCCCAATTATGTCATGAGTTCATTGGAATGGATTGAGGCGACAGAGCAGTGGGTGCGGCACGATCTGCCCTCCTGGCCTTCGCATTACCCAAGACCGGGCCTGTGGCGCTCGGTGCAGAATGGGACCCGGCTGGGCGTGTGGCATCCGGAATTCCACGCTTCGTTGCACTACGACCCGGACGTGCGGATTGCCAACGCGCAATCTTCGGATTTGGCGCGGGAGGTGACCACGCGCGGCATCTCTTTGTTTCCGGACAGCGAGGGGGCGCGGGAATTGGCTCCGTGGCGCGATATTGATGATATGGCGCAGGAGTTGGATGTCTCGCTGGCGATTTTTGCCGAAGCTTTTGGGCGCCCCGTCACCTCGGTCATCGCCCCTGATTACACCTGGCACGCGGAGGTGGAAGACCTCTGGCAAAGTCGGGGTCTGCAAGTGATACAAGCCAAACGCGAACAGAGAAATCCCAAGTGGATTAGCGGTAAGGCTGGACGGTTGCAGAAGTTCGTGGACCGGCAGTGGGCTCGCTTGAGCCACCCAGGGCGTATTTATCTCGAACGCAACTGCCGCCTGGAACCGGTCCAGGCTCCGGATGCCATGGCTGTCGTAGCCCAATGCGTGGCCGATACACGCCGTGCTTGGAGAAGAGGGGAGCCGGCTATTGTGGAAACCCATCGCGTGAATTTTTCCCACACCGATCCGGCGGTGGTTCAGATGGGACTTGAAGGTCTGAATAGCTATTTGACGAAGGTTTGCCAGGGCGACATGGGGCCCATTTTTCTGGCCGACAGTGAAATTGCCCAGTTGATCCGACGCGGAGCAAGTTGGCGGTTTGCAGGGGGCAAGTTGGTGCTGCGCAATGAAACCCGAGGGGTGAAGGTTGTCGCGATCCCGGCGGACCGGCTGAGTGCCTGGGGGTGGGAAAGCGAGCAACCACGTTGGTTTCGCTTGGCGGCTGGTGAGACAAGGATTCTGACCGTCGGCAATACTTTTTAGGGACTTTGAGGTGACTGTTTTTGTTTTATAAGTACATGGTATTTGGTTGGTTCCTCTCAAAAACTATGGAATAAACGAGTATTATGATCCATTGACCTTACCCAGCAGGGTGTGGTATAGTCGCAGACTCTGCAACTAGGTTGATCAATAGCGGATTCGGCTGTGGCGAAAAGTGGCGCCGAGCAGCATTACCGGTCATTGGGAGGTCTCTCGGACAGCCAAGGCTAATGCACAACATATTCAGGTGGGCTAGTGGCGATCAATATGATGGCGGCCAGCATTGACCTGGATCGAATCAGCACCGATGAAATTGGAATTGATCTGACCCTGAGGTTCGAACCCTCGCAATTCATACCCGACCATAGACTCGAGAGTGGGCAAGGGGCCGCTTTGGGTCGTGGACGGAGTTTCCGGAGGCCTCGCATGTCCGCACACGGAATTCGCCCTCGCCGGTTTTCCACTTCGTTTATTCTTATTTCCCTGATGCTGGTTCTCGCGCCGGCTGCATTTGCTGCAGCCAGCGGGGGCGAAGTCATCTACGAGGGCGTGCACGAAAAGAGCAGCCTGAAATGGCAAACGGACGCCAACGGTGGTGGACTCTATCCGGTCATGGCAGGTGCCCGGACGCTGAGTGAGCCAGGGTTGCCCCTGTTGCCGGCTCGGGAATTGCTTTTTCTCATCCCTTTGGGTTCAGATGTGAGCGACATTTGGGTCGAACCGCTCACAACTCATGTCGAGACATTGTCCAAAGCCCTGCCTGTTGCCGCAGACCATGCGGTGAGCTCGGGCGAATTCATCAGCACCAGAATTCTCAGCGATGATGGCGACAGCTTTCCGACCACCTGGTCGCGGCCCGGTGGCACCCATACCTGGCGTGGGTATCGCTTGCTGGCGGTGACGGTTTATCCCGTCAGGCGCGTGACAACTAATGGTGTTCAGGCCCTGGAATATCTGGATGAGTACGCCATCCGGGCGAAATTCACGGCCGCCAATGCCAGCCAGGATGTGGTTCAACGCCAACGCTTGGTACCCGGTGAGGCCGAGGACAACGCGAAGATTTTGCAAAGTCTGGTTGTCAATCCTTCTGCTGTGCATTCCTATGTGCGCGAGAACGGCAAAGTGGTTACTCCAACTACCAGTGGTTTTAAGCCTTCGTCCATGCCCAGCCTGACCGGTAGTGGTGTCAATTACCTGATCATCACCAATGAGGAAATGCGCGCCACGATGCAAGTTCTGGCCGATTTCAAGACCAACATGGGATTACCGGCAGTGGTGGTCACTCGTGAAGAAATCGCGGCGAACAATCGCAATGGAGCGGACATTCAGGAGACCATCCGGATGTACATTCGGGATGCCTACATGTTGTGGGGTGTGGAGCACGTCTTGTTGGCGGGCGATACGGACGTCCTGCCTCCGCGTTATATCCAAAACAGTTTTTACCCGACGAACAGTTACACCTCGATACCCTGCGATCTGTATTTTGGCTGCCTGGATGGGACCTGGAATGCGGACGGCGATGCGTACTTTGGCCAACCTCAGGATCTGCCCGACATGGGTGACCTGGTGGACTTTGCCGAGGAAGTGTACGTCGGGCGCGCGGCCGTGAGCACGCCGGCGCAAGCTGCGGTCTTTGTCAGTAAGGTGATCACTTATGAATCCACCGAAGCCGGTGCGCAGTGGCCCAATCGGGCTCTGTTTGCGGCCGAAGTTCTCTTCCCTTCGGATTTTCACGATCAGGGTTACATCATTCTTGACGGCGCCCAATTCTCGAATCAGCAGGTGAACGATCACATCATCCCGTGCACGGACATGGAATACACCCGTATGTACGAAACGGATTTGGAAAATCCCAGTGATGCTCTCCTGACCCGCGCTGCACTGATTGACAGCTTGAATACGGGCCATTATGGAGT
>JADGEP010000324.1 GCA_016744275.1 Candidatus Krumholzibacteriia bacterium
GGCCTGTACGGCAGCGAACATTTTGTCGCCGATGCCATCAGTGAGAACCGCGACATCATCGCGGCCATCACCATGGACATGGTATCTTACTACAATTCGAATTATGCGGTGCGCATTGAAGGCCAAACTCCCTGGGAATGGCTGATGGCCACCATGGAAAGCCAGGTCGACACCCACACTGACATCGCCAACCAAAAAGATTACAACAGTTGGGGCAGCGACCACGTGCCGTTCCAACAGGCTGGCATCCCGGCCTTCCTGGCCATCGACTACGACTACGGCAGCTACCCCGGATACCACCAAACGAGTGATACCTGGAATCAGATTTCGGCCTCGGCTGATATCGGCACCCAGATCACCAAGGCCTGTGCCGCGACTCTCGCCGAAGTGGCGATCCTGCAGTCGGACAGCAGCCCTGTCGGCGATCTGCCTGAATTTGGCCCCATCGCCATGGTGGCCTATCCGAATCCGTTCAATCCGCAGGTCATGATCAATTTCAGCCCAGCCCGGACCGTGTCCGGCGAACTGGCTGTCTACGACATCAGTGGTCGCAAGGTCGCGGTGCTCGCCCAGGGCGAGTTTGAAAGTGGCTTGAATCAGATCCGTTGGAACGGCACCGATAATTCGGGCCGAGCTGTCAGCAGCGGCGCTTATATTTGTCGCCTGGAAGCAGGCGACCTGACGACATCAGTGGCCATCAATTTGGTTCGCTGAAGTCGATTGATCTCTCAATTCGCATGTGTGTTACAGGATGGTGGGGGCACCACACGGAAAGACAACTTCAGAGCCAAGGAGGTAAGCACCAGAGTTTGAGCACCGGTTCTGGGCACGGGGCCCGGATCCATACTTGTAATGTGGAGGGTTAATACCATGAAGAAAATGCTAGTAATTGTTGCCGCAATCAGCTTGGTGGCCACGGTCGCTTTCGCCGGCGTACCGGGTGCATTGCAGAGCACCACCAAAGAAGCTCCGATCAAAGCCAGTGGTTCGACTGACAAGCTGGGCCTGCTGGATTGTTCCGGCGCCATTGAAATCACGCTGGACAACACTTATACCGGCGACAACACCGGTGCCGTCAACAACATCAACGCCTACGGTTGCAGCACTTGGGACGAGTCCGGTGGAGAGGTCATCTACCACCTGTTCCTGTCCGAGCCCAGCATGTTTGTTGGCACCCTGACCGGCAACGGCTGTGACCTTGACCTGGCCGTGCTCGACCAGTGTGACGAAGATCTGGGCTGCTTGATCGTCGTCGATTCCGGCGTTTCGACCAACGTGCCTGTCTCCGGTGATTTCTACTTTGTGGTCGATGGCTTTGGTGGCGCCGGCTGTGATTTCACTTTTGAAATCGTTTCCGCTGAACTGCCTCCGCCCCCGGTTGAAGTCAACTTCTGCGACGCCGTTGAAGATGTGTCCGGAACCACATTCGCCGGCACCACCTGTGGTGGCGTGAACAACGTTTCCGCTTTGGGTTGCGAAGCCTATACCGAAGCTGGCCTCGAGTACTATTACGAGATCTTCATGCCTGCTGGCAGCTCGTTCACCGCTGACGTGACCAACACTGCTGACGGCGCCCTCTGGGTTGTCGACTCCTGTGCTGATCCCATCGGTTGCTTGGCCTACGCCGACGATACGCTGTCCGGTGCGACAGAGACCGTCACGTACACCAACGCTACTGCCGTTGATACGTATGTCTATCTGGTCGTTGACAGCTGGGGCACCGACTCCTGTGGCGACTACACGATGAACTTCGCTGCCACTGGCGGCGCGGTTGCTGTTGAAGACGCGGCCTTTGGTACCGTTAAGGCTTTGTTCCGGTAGACTACCGAAACACTGCTGACCAAAAAGGGCCCGGCTTTTGCCGGGCCCTCTTTTTATTATGGTCTCATCGGGCAAGTCCGTTTGGCCTACCAAACGCCTATCCTTGGGCCGCCATCATCGCCGAACCCCTCCGGTTCAGCGCCTCCCGGTAAACTTTTTCCGTCCCGTTCAACATGTGATTCAACGTGAACTGAGCCAAGTGCCTCGCTTGGCCAAGGTCGCCCATCTCTGTACGCAGCTCTCTCGATTCCAGTAGGCGTGACAAGCGGTTGGCCAAGGCCACGGCCTCACCCGCCGGGACGAGAAACCCCTCCACACCATCAGTGATGATCTCCGGACTACCGCCCGAGTCTGTGGCAATGACCGGCACGGCACTAGCCATGGCCTCCAACGTGACCAGCCCGAAGGGCTCGGCATCCGATGGCACCACCAGCACGTCAAATTCGTGAATATGGCCAGCGACATCCGGCACATAGCCAACAAAATGCACCCGCCCCGAAAGGCCCAGGTTCTTCGTCAGGTTCTCCAAATGAGCGCGGTAGCCATCTTCGCCGCCGGACCCCACCAAGACAACTTGCAGGTCCGGCATCCCTTTCCCCAGCAGTGAAGCGGCCCTCAGGAGAAAGGCGGCGCCTTTTTCGGGACACAGTTTTCCCACGAGGCCGACCATCGGGGTGTCCGGAGCAATCCCTGCCCGTTGGCGCAGACCATCGGCGCTGGCTCCGGCAAGTGGTGCCGCAATTCCATTGGGCACCGTCACCACCCGATCAGCTGGAACCAAACGGGCCTGACGAACTCCTGCGGCGACAGCTTCGCTGACGGCAATCATGGCGCCAAAACTCCGCATGAAGGGGCGTTTCAAAAGAGCCAATGACAATGGACGCAGGCGATGCCGCGTCGCGATATTGCAGACGGGCAAACCGCGGCTGGCCGTCGCGGCAATGAAATAGTCCCGCGGCAGGTGGGTCGCCAAAATATCGGGTTGGTATTGCCGCAACCATTGCCTGACGCGATGAATCGTGCCCGGGTCATACCAATCCACCAATGGCATGGGTACCACTTCCACCGCACCGCCCTCAAGTTCGCGACGCAAATCGCTGCCGGGCTTCACCAGACAACTCACCTGATGCCCGCGGTCGGCAAATCCGCACGCCAAATTGGCCAAACAGACTTCCCCACCATAATATTCGAGGCAAGTGCTGAGTTGAACGATGTGCATCTGGCGGCCTCGGTCCTCGGTGCAGTGAAAAAGCGGATACAAAACGTAAAGAATGCCTTAGTTTTGCCGAAGGCACTTGCAGTTGAAACAAATTCAAGAGAGCTTCGGGGCGGGCCGGAAAAATCCGGCATGTTCCCAAAGGCTGTTCCAGCAGGCTGTTGACACATGAGAAAAGGTACTCTACGGTCAACAGCACACCAACAAGTAACTTAACCTTGTTGCACGGAGGCTTCCTCATGGTCAGTGACTTTCGATCCTTACAGCGCCCGATACTGATTGCCCTGGTGGCTTTGGGCATGCTAGGCGCCCTGACGGTCAGCGCGTCGGCCCAAGATCATGGCGGCGCCGAAACCACCCACGAAAATACTCATGGCAGCGTCCAGAATGACGGTCAGGCTGACGGGCACGCAGCAGATCAAGCTGGAGAACATGCGGAAGGACACGCGGAAGATCACGGCGACGCCCACGGCGGCAAACATATCAGTCCCGTCGGCCTGCTTCCCTTGTGGACGGCCATACCCTTCGCCGGCATTCTGCTTTCAATTGCCCTGGGCCCCTTGGTGGCGCCCCATTTTTGGCACTCGCATTTTCCCAAAGTTTCCGCATTCTGGGCGGCGCTCTTTGCCATTCCGTTCCTGATTTGGAATACGACCGAGGCCTTCCAGGAAATTTTGCATATCTACTTCCTGGATTATTTCCCATTCATCATCCTGCTCTGGGGACTGTTCACCATTTCGGGTGGCATCTATGTTGGCGGTGAGTTGCGGGGTTCGCCCAAGGTGAACACCGTTCTGCTGCTGATCGGAACCTTCCTGGCTTCGGTGATTGGAACCACGGGCGCAGCCATGGTGCTGATTCGCCCCATGCTCCGGGCCAACGATTGGCGGCGCAACAAGGTCCATCTGGTCATCTTCTTCATTTTTCTGGTGGCCAATATCGGTGGTAGCCTCACTCCGCTGGGCGACCCGCCGCTGTTTCTGGGGTTCCTGCACAACGTGCCCTTCTTCTGGGTCACCACAGGCATTCTGCCCCATATGCTGGTCACTTCCCTGCTCGTGATCATCGTATTTTTCGCGGTCGACACCTATTTCATCCGCAAGGAAGAGAACAAGGCTCCCGAGCCGGATCCCAATGCCGGTGGACTCCACATTGAAGGTTGGCACAATTTCTTCTTCCTGCTCGGTGTCATTGTCGCGGTGGTCATGTCCGGTTCATTGAAGCTGGACGCCATCACCATTTACAGCGGTGGCAGCCACCCCGTGATGGTGCCGTTGCAGAACTGGTTGAAAGACATCATCATTATCGCGATGGGTATTCTCAGCCTCGTGACGACCTCCAAGAGCCTGCGCAAAAAGAACGGTTTCAGCTGGTTCCCCATTCAGGAAGTGGCTTATCTTTTTGCCGGAATTTTCATGACCATCATTCCGGCTCTGGCCATTCTCAAGGCCGGTTCCGGTGGAGCTCTGGCCGACCTGACCAATGC
>JADGEP010000325.1 GCA_016744275.1 Candidatus Krumholzibacteriia bacterium
GTGTTGGTTCAGCAGGGACGTATCCTTGCGACCTCATTTCATCCTGAGCTCACTTCCGACACGCGTCTGCACGAGATGCTGGTGGCGCTCATAGAGGACGCCTGAGGGAGACGAAATGGCAGGACATTCAAAATGGGCGAATATCAAGCACCGCAAGGGCGCGCAGGATGCCAAGCGGGCGAAAGTATTCACCCGGCTGATTCGTGAAATAACCGTCGCCGCCCGTCAGGGCGGCGGCGATGCTGAGGCCAATCCGCGTTTGCGTTCGGCGGTTCTGGCCGGGCGCAGTGCGAACATGCCCAACGATACCATCGACAAGGCCATCAAGCGTGGCACCGGTGATATTGATGGCATGGTTATCGAGGAAATCAACTACGAAGGGTATGGCCCCGGTGGCGTGGCCATCCTGGTCGAATGCCAGACCGACAACAAGAACCGAACCACAGCTGAAGTGCGCCATGCGTTTGGCAAATACAACGGCAATCTGGGCAGCAACGGTTGTGTGTCGTACCTCTTCGAGCGCAAGGGCATGATCATGCTCGATGGCGAACAGACGGACCTGGAAACGGTCATGGATGCAGCCGTCGAGGCGGGAGCCGAGGACGTCGAAGAAGAAGGTCCCATGATTGCGGTCACCACCGCCATGGAAGACCTGCACGCGGTGAGCCAGACCTTGAGTGAGGCCGGCCTGCCCGTGACTACGACAGAGCTGGCACAGATCCCGGCCACTTTGATCAAGGTCGAAGGCAAAGATGCCGTGACGTTGATGAAACTGGTGACGCTCATGGATGACTTGGATGACGTGTCGCAGGTGTCGGCCAATTTCGACATCGACGATGACGTGATGGCTGAGATCGAGGACCAACTCTAAATGGAGGCCCGTTCCCTGCTGGGGATTGGCCCCTGCCGTCAAGGAGGTGCCCAGTGATCATTCTGGGTGTCGATCCTGGCTCGCATGCGACCGGTTATGGTGTGATCAGCACCGGACCGGTCGTTCGCATGTTGGCCGGTGGGGTGATCCGCACTTCGAGCAAGGCTGCGCTGAGCGATCGCCTGTTGACGATCCACAATGAACTGGCGACGATCATTGCCACCCATGATCCGATGCAGATGGCGGTTGAAGATCTGTTCAACGCCAAGAATGCGCGCAGCTCATTGATCCTGGGACACGCTCGGGGCGTGATATTGCTGGCAGGGGCGGCGGCGGGATTGTCGCCGGCCGAGTACGCTCCCCGCGCGGTGAAGCAGGCCATCACAGGCAACGGAGCGGCGACCAAGGAGCAGGTCCGGTTCATGGTGATGCGCCTATTGGCCCTGAAGGAAGAACCGCCGTTGGACATGAGCGACGCCCTGGCCGTGGCTTTGGCCCACAAGGGGCGCAGCCGCATGATTGGCCAAGGCTGACTACCGGTTTCCGTTTCCAGCGTGAACATTTCTGGCTTCTGGCGGTGATCTCGCCGATAATGCCCGCAATCAAACACTCTTTGGCGAGGATGAGACATGATCGCATTCCTGGAAGGCACTCTGATATCTGGCGGCACCGAGGCTGTGGTTGCCGTTGGCGGCGGCATCGGGCTGGATGTATTGGTCTCGGGGCAATCAGCCGAACAGTTGCCAGCGCCCGGCGAAGCGGTGCGCCTGTGGACCCACCTGGCAGTGCGCGAAGACAATTGGTCCCTCTATGGGTTTGTGCAGGCTGATGAACGGGCCATGTTCCGTCTTTTGATTTCGGTGTCGGGGGTGGGGCCCAAGGTGGCGATGGGCATGCTGTCGCGGGCCAAGGCAGATGACATTGCGGGCTTCTTGCGGACAGGTGACGAAAAAAGCCTGACGGCCTTGCCCGGCATCGGCAAAAAAAGCGCCGCGCGCCTGGTGGTGGAGTTGGGCCAACGAGTGCCCGATATGGGGCTCCTGGCAGGCGCCCAGGCGGCACCTTCTCATACGGGTTTGGCCGAGGCTCTGGCAGTGCTGGGCGCCATGGGGTTGCCGGCGGCCCGAGCCGAACAGGCCTTGATGCAGGCCCGGAGTGCGGACCCTGCCCTGGCTGATGATCTTCAGGCCTGGGTGCGGGTGGCGCTGCAGAATGTCTAGCAGAACCTTTAACTGATCCGGCGGCCTGGCTGCCAACGGGGAATCGCGTGAACGATCAACGACACACCGATGCCAACGAGCAACAGGGCGATGGCGTCATGGATATCAGCCTGCGTCCCAAGCGGCTCGAAGATTTTGTTGGCCAGGAAGAGATCAAAGCCAACCTGAAGGTCTTCATTGAGGCCGCGCGCCAACGAGGCGAGGTGCTCGATCATGTCCTGTTGCACGGTCCCCCCGGATTGGGCAAGACGACCCTTTCACAAATCCTGGCGGCAGAGATGGGCCTGGAAATTCGCCTCACCAGTGGACCCGCGTTCACCAACGCCGCCGAGTTGATCGCGTTGCTGAGTGAACAGGTCGACCGTCGCGCCATATTCATCGATGAGATTCACCGCCTCGGCAAGGTCATTGAAGAGCACCTCTATCCGGCCATGGAAGATTGGCGGGTGGAATTGATCATTGATAAAGGGCCCAATGCGCGGCACTTCAATTTGCAGTTGGAACCCTTCACTCTGATCGGCGCCACCACCCGCGCCGGCCTGATCACCCCGGCGATGCGCAGCCGGTTTGGCATTGTGTGCCATCTCGATTTTTATCCGGCCGCGGACCTGGCGACCATTGTGACGCGCAGTGCGGGCCTGATGGGGATCGAAATCGCGCCCGATGGCGCCCTGGAAATTGCTCGCCGCAGCCGGGGCACGCCGCGGGCGGCCAATCGCTTGCTCAGGCGTGTGCGGGACTACGCCCAAGTGGACGGCAAAAGCACCATTGACCGCGAAGCGGCTGACGACGGCTTGACCCGCCTGGGAGTCGACCATTTGGGGTTGGAGCCTTTGGATCGGCGTTACCTGCGGTTGATCATTGAGCACTTTGGTGGCGGCCCGGTTGGCGTGCAAAATATGTCCGTCAGTCTGGGAGAAGAAACGGACACCCTGGAAGATGTGGTGGAGCCGTACCTGATCCAGTCGGGCCTGTTGAAGCGCACTTCCCGTGGCCGCGAAGCGACGACCGGAGCCTGGACTCATTTGGGTCTGGAACCGCCCCTGGCCGGAGAGGAGGGGCAGTCTCTGCTGCCCTGAGAGCGAGCTCATGCAAAACAATTTCACATTCGATTTGCCGGCAGATCTGATAGCCCAGGAGCCGCCCGTCCGCCGGGGCGACTCGCGTCTGCTGTTGGTCGCCCCCGGTGGCGGCGCGCGGGGCGAGATCGTTTTTCGCGACCTGCCGTTGGTCCTGCGTGCGGGCGATCGCCTGGTCTTGAACGAGAGCCGGGTGCTGCCGGCACGCCTGCAAACAAGGCGGCAAGACACAGGCGGCCAGGTGGAGATCCTACTGCTGCGGCCCGTTGGTGACAACCGCTGGCCAGGAGGGTGGACCTGCATGGCCCGTCCGGCCCGGCGGCTGCGTTCGGGAATTCGCTTGGCCGTAGAGGCGCCGCCCGGTGGGGTTGTGGGCGAGGCACCCTGCGTGACGGTATTGTACAAGGACGATGACACGGGCCAGGTCGTTGTGGGGTGCGATGCGGATCTGGCCGAGGTGGCCGAAGCCTGGGGCGTGATGCCCCTGCCGCCGTACATCAAACGTTCTGATGAGAATGCTGGCCAGGATTCCCACGATCGCGACCGCTATCAGACGGTGTACGCGGAAACTGATGCGTCCGGTGCCGGTTCCGTGGCTGCGCCCACCGCAGGTTTGCATTTTTCGGCAGAGACATTGCGCAATCTGGAGACCGCGGGCGTGGGCCTCAGTCGTGTCAGCTTGCACGTGGGACTCGGCACATTCAAACCGCCCAGTGACGAGCAGATCCAGGCGCGTCGTTTGCATCAAGAGTTTTTCCGTTTGCCGGCTCAAACCGGCCGCGAAATCGCGGCGACCCGCGCCGCCGGTGGTCGGGTCATTGCCGTGGGCACCACGGCCCTGCGGGTGTTGGAGTCCGTGCACCGCCTGGGCCTGGATGAGGAAGGACCGGATGTGCGCGCTTTTGGCCGCAGTGAATCCACCCCGGATCCTTTTTTCAGCGGGGAAGCACGTCGCCTGGAGGGCCACTGGGAAGTGGCTGGGGAAACCCGGCTGTTCATCAGTCCACCGGACCGGATCAAGGCCGCCGACGGCCTGTTGACCAATTTTCACCTGCCGGAATCTTCCCTGCTGATGCTGGTGGCATCGCTGATGGGCGAAAACATCTGGCATCAAGTTTATCACGAAGCGGTGCAGACCCGGATGCGATTCTACAGCTACGGTGATTGCATGCTGATTCTGCCGGGAGTGGCGTCATCTGACGCGGCCTCTGGCGTGGAGAAACCGTGAGTGAATTTTCGTTGGAAACGCCTTTTTCTTTCACTGTGGACCACGCGGCCTCCGATTGCCGCGCCCGCACCGGCACCCTGAAGACCGGCCATGGTGTGGTGCAGACGCCCGTCTTCATG